>JAQYVS010000220.1 GCA_030145365.1 Desulfofustis sp.
GTTTTAACAACCGTTTTCTCTTGGGCTCAATGATTGATGTTCTTCTTACACAAGCGGCTCGAACAAACCCTCTTCCTCACCACAAGTTAAAACTTGCTGAGGATTGGGGGTAATCAGAAAATATATTTTAGCACGTAACCGGAGAAACGAGATGAGATCCATTCTTGCTGCCAGCATGTCCCTTCTGATTACCGGCTGTATGGGATATCCTGATACTCTGGCTCCAATCAGAGGTTTCGATGTGGATCAGTATCTGGGGCGATGGTACGAAATCGCCCGGTTGGATCATTCTTTCGAACGGGGACTGGACCAGGTGAGCGCGGAATATGTAATGCGTGAAGACGGCGGAGTTACGGTGACAAATCGAGGCTTTTCAAGAGGAAAAGATAGTTGGAGTGAAGCCGTCGGTAAGGCATATTTCGTTAATGAGCCGGATGAGGCATACCTGAAAGTGTCATTTTTCGGTCCGTTTTACAGCTCGTATGTAATTTTTGAGCTGGATCAAAAAGACTATGATTACGCCTTTGTTTCAGGGGCAAACACGTCATATCTCTGGCTGTTGGCGAGAACTCCGACTGTCAGTGAAGACGTGAAGCAGCGATTTGTTCAAACCGCTCAAAAGCGTGGCTTTGCAGCGGAAGATCTCATTTGGGTAGATCAGCGCACACCTTGATCGTATACAGGATCATGGGTTACGTGCAGATAAAAGCCTATGCAGCCTGATTACGTGTCGATTTGTTTCCCATATTCTCTTACCT
This sequence comes from Desulfofustis sp., assembly GCA_030145365.1. Lineage (GTDB taxonomy): Bacteria > Desulfobacterota > Desulfobulbia > Desulfobulbales > Desulfocapsaceae > JABDQA01. Next base: position 759 of record JAQYVS010000220.1, read on the forward strand.
GCCCCTGAGTAAATTACAAACTGATTTCTTCTCATCTATGATGAGGATAGCTAGGCTCTCTTCTGGATTGGATGTTTCTGTCAATTGATCTTATGGAATTGCAGTGATAGTATATAAGCCGGCTATGAGCGCAATTGCCAAGAAACCCACATATTCTCCCTCTAAATGATGAGAAAAACTCTATGAGAACTGCAATACAATACATATTTGCAATCGTTTCGCTCACCTTTTATGGAGGTCAGGTCTGACCTTTCATGGCGACTCTGTCCCCCGTGTATTTGGGGACAATAATTGCACTTGGCTTTCTCGTACTTCTGATCATTCGTCAGCTGTCTGTAAAGAAGTTTGTTGATGGCGCAGCCATCCTTGATCAACCCAAACGGGCTTTTCTTCTTGAATTTTTTATTTGTATTTGTGCCTCTATACTCATCATCGCCTATCAGAATCGTATTTTGCATTTCCCGATACAAAACACCGGTTCTCTATTTATCGGCTGTATCATAGCGGGATTTTTTATAGGGATTAATTCCTCTCTGACCAAGGAGAGAGAGGTCATTTTAAACGCGGTGAAACAGGGCGAGTACGGGGCCCGGCCGATAAAGTTTTCTCCAATAACCCGTAAATTCACATTGATTGCTGCCACCACATTCGTTTTTGTATGCCTGATTCTGGTTATGGTTTTTACCCGGGACATTGAGTGGTTGGCAAACACAGCTCAGGATCCTGAGTCCATTACGAGTGCCCAATTATCGGTTACCTATGAAATTTTATTTATCATGGGTGTGCTCATGGTTCTTGTTACCAACCTGATCCTTTCATATTCAGAAAATCTAAAGATCCTCTTCAACAATGAGACACTCATTCTTGAAAAAGTGAGAAATGGTGATTTAACGAGCAAAGTTCCTGTGGCCACTCAAGATGAATTTGGTGTAATCGCAGAGCATACAAACCATATGATCGATGGCCTTAGGCATCGTTTTGAACTGATCCATTCTTTAAAACTCGCTGAGGAAGTACAACAAAACCTCCTGCCAACCAAGAGTCCCTACCTGCAAAATTATGATGTGAGTGGAGTCTCGCTGTACTGTGATCAAACAGGAGGTGATTATTACGACTATTTTCTTCTGCCGGACGGCAAATTAGGTATCACTGTTGCCGATGCATGTGGACATGGGGTTGGAGCTGCAATGCTGATGACCACGGTTCGGGCATTTTTGATTTCTGCAGTTGAAAACTATACGGACCCGGCACGTTTAGTGAACCATATTAACAGATTGATATCCAAAGATTGTGCTTCCAGCGGCAGTTTTACAACCATGTTTTTTCTGGAGATAGATCCTGCGAGTGATAGATTGCAATGGGTTCGGGCTGGACATGAACCCGCATTACTCTATCAAAAACGCATGGGACAAATTACAAGACTTGGCGGTAGAGGAATCGTGCTCGGTATAGATGAATCTTTCGTTTTTGAAACTCAGGTGTCAGATGATATCCAAAAAGGGGATATCATTTTGATTGGAACCGATGGCATCTATGAAACACGAAACAAGGAAAATAGTGTGTTTGGCCAGGAGAGTGTAAAGAGAATACTTGCAGAAAACTGCGATCAATCAGCTGCAGCGATAGAGAAGATACTGATGTCTGAAGTGAAAAAGTTCCGCAACGCTGAAGACCAAGAGGATGATATCACACTTGTAGTAATCAAGGTGCAATAACGTCCAATTACATTCTGGGATTCGCTTTATCTCGACAAAACCTGCTTCTTATGATGTGAAATGACAATTATGGCAACTGCAGAAAACACCTGGAATACAGCTGATAACCCGGAAATTGATTTTGCGGCAATAACCGATCTGTTTCATCTGGCGGATGAGCAGGGGCGCAATTTCCTCTTCGAACATGAAACCTACTCCCTGCTGCAGCGCTCAGGTGCTGAAACTCCCCCCAAGACAAATCTGCTGGTAAAGGGCTCTCGCCCGTCCGATGAGGAATTGAGCGCCATGCCCGGCGACAAGGTGGTTCTGAAAATCGTATCACCGACAATTATTCACAAAACCGAGGTGGGTGGAGTCAGGGTTGTGGAGAAGATGCCCGAGAAGATACGTTCGGCCTGGCGGCGGATGATGTATGAGGTGCCGGAAGCCTATGCGGCTATGATTGAGCGTAATCCGGACCACGCTGCTGAATCCTACAGGGGAGTGAGCGGGGAGGAGCTGCAGCAGGCTATAACAAGGGACATTCGCGGTGTCCTTATGGTCCAGTTTATGCCCCCAGACTCCCAGGCTTTCGGAAACGAGATGATTGTCGGTATTCGAAATACCCGAGAGTTTGGCATGGTAATCAGCGCCGGACTGGGAGGGACGGACACCGAATTATATGGCGAGCGCTTCAGGAAGGGGCAGGCCATTGTTGCGGCTTCCACGGCCATGACGAATGGCCTTGAATTTTTCGATCTGTTCCGGCAGACCATAAGCTACAGGAAGCTGGCCGGTCTCACCCGTGGTCAGCGTCGGATAGTAACCGATGAGCAGTTGGTGGAGTGTTTCTCTTCCTTTATCGCCATGGCTAACTACTATTCGCAGCTCAACCCGGAAGCCGATTATGTGATAGAAGAGCTTGAAATCAATCCCTTTGCTTTCACCGATTATCTGATGGTGCCCCTGGACGGCATGTGCCGTTTCTCAGTTTCGAAAAGTTTGCCGACTGCACGTCCCTTCAGCAAAATTGGAAATCTTCTCCACCCCGAAACCATCGGTATCATCGGGGTATCTGTTACCAGGGTGAATTTCGGCCGGATTATTTTGCAGAATATCCTGGCCAATGGCTTCAGCCCTGACGATATCCGGATTATCCGGCCGGGGCTGGAATCATTCGAGGGCATTAAGTGTGTTGCCGACCTTGGGAGTCTTGACGTCAAGCTTGACCTGTTTGTTGTGGCTGTCGGTTCCGAGCAGGTGCCGGACCTGGTGGATGAAATCATTGCTAGTGAGACCGTCCAGGCAGTTATGCTGATTCCCGGTGGTATGGGTGAGACAGGTGACAGCGTTGATCGGGCAGACCTGGTCATGAAGAAAATAGACAGAGCCCACACGAAGGGTGACGGTGGCCCGGTCTTCCTGGGTGCTAATTGCCTGGGCGTTGTATCTCATCCCGGAAAATATGACACCCTTTTTATACCGGATGCAAAACTGCCTAAATTGAGAGGGGAGAGGAAACGTAATGCTGCATTTGTGAGCCAGAGTGGGGCGTTCATGATTACACGGCTCAGCAAGCGTCCGGAACTGGATCCCGCCTATATGATCTCAATAGGCAACCAGAATGACTTGACCCTGGGTGACATGGTTCATTATCTCAAGGCTGACCCGGACATCGATATCATCGCCGTCTATGCTGAAGGCTTTAATGATCTCGACGGCCTGGAGTTCAGCCGGGGCGTGCACGAAGCGGTCATCGCAGGAAAAGACGTTATTTTCTATAAAGCCGGCCGGACCCCGGAAGGAAAGACGGCAACCTCGGGCCATACAGCATCGCTTGCCGGTGACTATATGGTATGTGAATCATGTGTCCGCCAGGCCGGAGGGATCGTCGCCAGCACATTTTCAGAGTTTGAGGATCTGCTCATGCTTGCCCAGCGTCTACATGACAAACAGGTCAAGGGAAACAGGCTCGCTGCCCTGAGCGGAGCAGGATTCGAAGCTGTAGGGATGGCCGACAACATACAATCCGATGATTTCTCCTTGACCATGGCTCGCTTTACTTCCGCCACCAGCAGTTATATCCACGAAGTTCTGGTCGCCAAGCGACTGGACGGACTCGTGGAAGTCAGAAACCCTCTTGATATCAATCCCGGAGCTGATGACGAGACCCACGTGGAGGTGGTGAAGCATATAGCCGGGGATCCGGGTGTCGATGCAGTGGTTGTCGGTCTTGATCCGCTGTCTCCGGCTATGCGTACCCTCGCCGATTGTGAAATGCAGCGTTATGACTTCAATGATCCTGAAAGTATTGCCATGACCATGCCCGCCTTACTCTCAGGATTGACAAAGCCGGTGGTTGGGGTGGTTGATGGAGGGCAGCTCTATGATCCCCTTGTTGCTGAGTTGATGAGCAGAGATGTACCCGTTTTCCGCTCCTCCGACAGAGCTGTCCGGGCACTGGCGTTTTATCTTGAAGGTCGTTTGCACGCAGAGCGTCTGAGAAGCAATGACCGCAATATTTCCTGAAACATGAACCACATTACCGGTACCGAGGTATTTAACGTCAAACGATAACAGCACTATTTTCATATACACAGTTCAGATGTATGGGCCACTGTGCGAGCCTATCAAGAAAAGGAATGAGGCTTATATTTTTGTTAAACGTAAACCAATACTGCAAAACATACCTTTTTGTAGTATATTATATATGATGTGAAATAGATAGCTAACTCTATATCCTAAAGATAACGAAGTAAAAATCTCCTGGCAGCAGATGATATGAAGAATGTGCTTGTTGTTAACAACGACCAAGCAATGCTCAGCTTAATCGCTGGTCTTCTTAGAAGTCAGGGAGCTTTCTTTACTGTTCATGCTGCTCGACATTCCAGACATGACTTTTTGTCACTGAAGGATATACCTTTTGACCTTGTTATTACCACGGTAAATTTTTTCGGAGTCGAGTGTTCTAAACTTATAAGTCAATTATCAAGGGAAAACCCCTCCATAAAAATCATTATCTTGACGAGAGGAACCTCCTTACGGACACAAGCCAGTATCAAGAGATTCCCATCTGCCATTCATCTCGATCAGTCATTTGATTTAAATCTACTACCCCAAAGAGTATTCACCGAATTGGGAATTGATTATGGAGGACGTATCAGGGGTATTACTATCACATCCTTTCTTCAAATGATGGAACTTGAAAGTTGTACCTGCAATCTGAAGGTATCTTCAAAAAATATGAGCGGATTACTCTGGTTAAAAAATGGTCAGTTAATAGCCGCACGCTCTCAATCACGGGAAGGTAAAGAAGCAGCGCTTGAGATTATTGCCAGGAAAAGTGTTTCCATTGATATTAATTATGCTTCTCATGATGTAGTAAAACAGTTTTCAATCCCGCTTATGAATCTTATTCTTGAAGGCGGTCAACGTCATGATGAGTTTATGAGCAGAATTGAAAATAAACGTGAACATGAGCGTTACGATATACTTGTCACTACGGATTACCATCTTGATAACATAAAAAGGCAGTGTGTACTTTGTGATATCAGTCTCGGTGGTGCCTACGTAATAATTGAGCAGGAAATTGAACTCGGAGAAATGATCACACTTAATCTCACATCTCCTACTGTGAAGAGTAAATGTTCTATTGATGCAACCATCGTTCGCAAAGATGGGATGGGAGCTGGAGTTAGCTTCCAGATCAAAAGCCCTGAGCAGCAACAAGTGATTGAAGCAATGATTGATAGCAGCTCAAAAATTGTGCAACAACAGGTAATGCAGTCTCCAGCCTAAGAGCATTAATCAATTGGATTTTCTTATCTGAGATCGGCTTGTTTTGCTCAACTCCAGATCATTCATTACATGATTTCTGGTTCAATGACAAATCGCATTCTGACTTCTTTCTTGCTCAGGCATTGAGAACCAGCACGAATCTCTCGTCACTTAATCAAACTTCACCTTCCAGCCTGATTACCTTTCTTATTGATACAATGTGATTTGTAATGAATGACCTTAGCCTGAATATTTCATGGAAAAACACTTTAAAATATAATTATTAGCATAATATCAGTTAGTTAATTGACATTCTTCACAGTGCACTAATGTTACAGTTTGTACCTTTTAGATTCAATGACTCAGTAACAGCTTTTCCACCCTGCGGGATAGCAG
>JAQYVS010000225.1 GCA_030145365.1 Desulfofustis sp.
TTACCTGAAGTGTAATATTGATTAGCTGTCGGGCAGCTCCGTTCAGCAGAAAAATTTTACTTTAAATGGCAGACCAGACACAGTTCACTCTTGCTCATGTTTTTTATGGGATGAGAAGATTGAGGGTTTTCCAGGTCATGACAGGTGATACATGTCACTTTGCCATCAAGCAACTTTACTCCTGATTTCTTGACAGCTGAAACAGAGGTATACTCTTTTTCTTTACCCGCAGGAGGGTACGGCACCATAACCGGATGGGAATGGCCTTTCATATCATCATGGCAATTCAAGCAGGTGTTCGCATCATTTATATCTATCTTCTTCCCTTGATGATCAATAACCATCGCCACATGTGCGGCAGAACAGCCAACAACAATCATGCTGCCAACCAATATATATACGAACGATTTATGCAATGAATTTATCCCCTGAAAAGTAGCCCTATCTACATACTTCATGATAGCAGATTATTCTCCGCCCTGACAAGTAAATCTCTCACCTGGAGCATCGATGTATTATCTGTAGTAGTTGCTCATACATAATCTGACAATTATCGATGGCAAGGTGAGATTAGATCTGCCCAAAAGAGAAAATAGCCGTAATGATAGAAGGTTGATTGTAGCTCCTCGCAGACAACGGAGTATGTTAAACGGAGTGATTAACAATAATAATCTTGAACATTATTCGATTGTCTTGACTTACTATAAGATAACCTCAACTTGAGATGATTTGCTGTTTGGTTGAGGTTTGCACTGGCAATTAAAATATCGAAGTCAGATCAGGTCTGAATTAGGGCTTCCTGAGCATCTCGATTTCTTCTGACCGACGCCCGAATTAAGCTTTCAAACAACTTAACATCTTCAAATCGCCAACGTAATCTACCCGATTTTGTATGCAAAAACGGCGGACGATGGCATTCTCGACTGCTGTCATCAGATGAGTAAGCGCTAATTGAAGAAAAAACGATGGCATTTTCAGCCACTTCTCCAGATTCATCACGATAAAAACGATTGCCATCGCTGTTTCGCTCGTTTCGGATAGTTTTGCCATAACCCGACTTAAACTAAATCTCCGCTTCCCTTGGCCGAATTTCCCTTCAATGGGAATTCTATCCAGTTCGTCCTGCCTCTGCTGGAGCTTTTTTGCTTTATGCTCTGCTGCGTTTTCATCTGTGACTTTTGGGGGCCGCCCAAGCGGTGGACCAGAGATACGAATGGAGTGTTGTTTGCAAAATTTACGATTATCACGAGTCCGGTAAATCTTGTCGCAATGGACAGACACAGGATAACAGCCAAATCTCTGCCTGTACGTTTCTATCTGACCAATCAGGTCACCGGATTCGTTGAAAGCATTCCAATCCAGGCGATCCAGAAACACAAAGCCATCCACAAGACTGGCGGAAAGTTTTGCCCCGAACTCTGTGGGGGCTGAAACCTTGCCTCGGACAATCGGACGCACATGGGGCTGACTTATACTGACGATCCTGTCGCTGATGCGATGGCAGCGATTTTCATGCATCCAGAGTTGCTGGCGATACACCTCGTGGATGACCAGCAGGTTACGGTATTGATAACGATCAAGCAGAGACAGGGGCACTTGCTCGGTAAGTTTTGCTATTGTTTTAAGGTTGCGGCCAAGAAAGCCCAGTTGCTGCCTCAACATCTTGCGCCGTTGACGCGCCGGATGTTTGCGACTCTTGCTGTAGTTCACAAAAAGACGCCGGGCCTTCTTCCGGTAAGTGCGCGGTTTGCGCTGATATCCCCGCAGAGGGTTGAACAGGATATCGATAATCTGTTCACTCTTCTCCCTGGCCTCGTTTGCCAGGCTTACATCGGTAGGGTAACGGATGTCAGCGGGAGCGCAGGTCGCATCGACAATCAGCTTCCCCTGGTTACCGCCAGATGGAGGATCCTGATCGTCTGACGGAACTTCTTTGTGGCTTCGCTCTGCCCTGGCAATGGCTTCATTGATCTGGCCCAATTGCTCAAGGCTGAACCGTTTGCGGAAATGAACATACATGGAGGAATCAAACGGGGCTTCATCCTCAAATTTGCGCATACCCAGGAAGTATTGCAGGTACGGATTCTCCCGGATGTGCTCAATCGCTTCTTCATCGCTGACACCAAGTCGTTCCTTGATTATAAGGGCGCCAAACGCAAGGCGCGACGGCTTGGCCCGTGGTCCGGTCCTGCTCTTCGAGAAGTGCTCGGCATAAAGGGAATCAATAAGTTCCCAGGGAATCATGTCGGCCAGCATGACCCAGCGGTTATCACTTCTGAGTTTGCCGCCGAAGGGAAGAAAGAAATCTTCAATGGTGCGTTGTCTGGTATTCTTTTTTGGTACATGTTTTTGTATAAAAAGTGCAAGGGTTTGATGGGAAAACGTTAAAAATCTTTGCACTTATTATACTCGAATATTTACTTTTTATCAAGTAAAATCAATATCTTGATCAATATTCAGGAAGCCCTAAATAAGAATAATTAGGGTCAGATTAAAATTAACTAATTGTATAGCAACCCAAAGTGGGTAAATCTGACTGAGCATTATTGGTCAGCTATCCTTTTAACCTTACCGTTTTCAACACGGTATAAAGGAACCCAGAACATCGGATGGAAATCTAATCCAGGATGTTCAGCCTTTACTTCAAGATTCCAACGGATAGTTTCATTACCACTTCTTTCTTCACCTAACCCTGGGCATTCGGAGGGAATATCGAAGGAGAAGGGGAAAGAAACTCCATGTTTACTTCT
>JAQYVS010000407.1 GCA_030145365.1 Desulfofustis sp.
TTAGAATCGAATATGTATGATGTGGCCACAACCAGACTCCTCTGGGCCGCTCAATCAGCCACGACTGATCCCAAACTCTTGAGAACAGACTTTGAATCTGTTGTTAAAACGCTCATAGCTGATTTTAAAAGAAAAAAATTAATTTAACAAACAGCAGGAGCAATAGATTCACATATCAAACCCCGTTGAGCAACCGATCTGAGAACCTTTCCCTTTATGTTACCAGGCAAGACACTCAGTTCAGGTCGAGAGAAACCTAACCGGCAAAGGAAGCGAATCTACGCACGAGGATCGATACCTAAAAAGCAGGCATTAACGAATTGTTCAATAATCCAGCCAATGTTTTGCCCCACAGAAGAGATCAAAGACGGGAGTCTCAATCGGAAAAGATTGCGACTTCACCTCGGGTACTTGATTTTTCAATACTTTAATAGTGTAAACTGAAAGTATTCTTCCAATTTTATACAATAAAGAATCTAACGAATTTCCTCACGACCATCTGAATATTTTGCAAATCTGCCACTTTTAAACGGGTGAACATTATCTTGACTTGGCCAAGGCCAGCCTCCAAATCCAGTAGTCTGGTAGTCATGAAATGCCTGCCTGATCTCTGATGAACTATTCATTACAAATGGGCCATGTTGTACAACTGGTTCATTAATTGGTTGACCTTGAAGTAGCAGAAGAAAAGCATCTTCATTACGATTGTCTAAAGTGACGGGGTGGTCCTCAAGCAAATCGACCGAATGATAGGTGTCAACGTCTATTCCTGCAACATTCAGATGAGAGCCTCGATAGAAATAAAGAGAGCGGTTCACACCGGGAGTTGCTGGTGGAATAGTCCAATGAGCGTTTGCTTCCATTCGGATTAACCAAATTCCAACTTCGTTTTCTGGCTCGTGGGCCCATGAATCGGGCGCTGGCTCCGGTGCTCTTACCTCATTAATACTTCCGGCAATAATGGTTACTTGAATTGATTTTCCATTTGTATCAGTTTCACGATATACGGGAATATCTTCTGCCCAAAGCATTGCATAATGCGGTTTGGAAAACTTCCTTTCTTTTGGCAAGTTAAGCCATATCTGGAAAAGCTCCAGAGAATTCGAGTCGTCCTTGTCGAGGAGGGGGAACATTTCAGAGTGTTGCAATCCGGAACCCGCTGTCATCCACTGAACATCGCCATCCCCGTATCTTCCTGCGGCGCCATGAGAATCGGAATGATCAACAAATCCATTAAGCACAACCGTTACGGTTTCAAATCCTCTGTGTGGATGTGCCGGGAAGCCAGGGATCTTTTCCCCGTGATACATCCGCCAACCATCTTTTGTTGTAAAATCTTGTCCGAGATTTCTTCCAGCTAATGAAGCCGCTGGTCCTAAATCATCATTTCCAGCGGGATAATGATCAAGGTGATGCACGCAAAATAAAAAAGGATCGGCAGTCTCCCACGTAAACCCGAGAGGTTTAATATTCCTGATGAGTTTATTATACATTTTAATTCCCCGTTCTTGATTTACGTATTTGAATTCATGAAATTTATCCAGCATACCATGTCATAGACGGCAGTCGTCTATGGGGGGATTTGTTCCTCTACTACTCTTCTCTCTCAAATCCCCTAAGTTTTAGTGTAGCACTCTAATATCGGCACTGGCAATGCAAAAACCTATTTACTGGTCAATGTAACAACTCTTAGACGAAGTCTCAAATACCATCCAAATGACTCCTGATAGCAAGAGATTAAGGCCACCTTGAGCATCGCCCAGACAGCCTTTTGTTTTGCTAGAGGTGGCAAATGATCGTTAAGAACAGACTCGACCTTTAAGCTCACTGTAAAGGGTTTATTTGGAGCCAGAGTCAACCTAAGAAAGGTGAGACTTGGCAACCACTCTCTATTAGCTGCTCATCTCTAAACCGCGAATTCTCACTTATCAGGCCAGCGATTTTGATTCCGCTGGGCGGCTCCTAAAACCAGGTATTTATGAATTTTTCATGGTACCAACCTAGAGTCGGTATTATGGTGTCAAGATGAGACATGGTACTCTTATTTCGTTTTACCTTTAGAGTTTGACCAACACATCGATGAAGCTGTTTATCTAGAATTGAAACCATTAACGATAGAACAGATGTGTCAAATTGCTGAAGGCAAAGGCACGTTCTGTTTTTGAAACAGTGGCAGCTTCAGCACTGCAGCGGTTTCTATTCCTGCTGCACAATTTAAACACGGGCGCTCACCTACCGCACGTGAATACCGGGGATACATACAATGAATATGGATGAATTGGTTCAGTTGGGTGCCTCAATTTTTCAAAAGAGCAACCTCAGCGGCGATGCCGGCAGCAATCTGAATATCGAAGCGCTGAAGTCGGCCCTGTCGGGCTTGGCTGGCAGCGGTAAAGGATTTGACATCAACAGTTTGCTGGACGGCCTCAAGTCGGGCGGACTCGCCGACATTGCCCAATCCTGGCTTGGTGACGGGGCCAACCAGGCCATCTCGCCGGAGCAGATCGGCACTGTGGTTAGTCAGGACAAGCTGGCTGATTTTGCCTCTAAGCTTGGCATCAGTCTTCAGGAGGCCCAGGGCGGCCTGTCAGAGGCGCTTCCTCAGATGGTAGACAAGGCGAGCAGTGGAGGGTCGCTGCTAGACTCGATCGGCGGTGTCGAAGGCATCCTCGGCATGGCGGGTAAGCTGTTCAAGTGATAGCAAGCCGCATCTCCCGATCATTGCCACCCACCTTTTGAATAACCGGGTATCATTCCGGTCATGATTAGCACAATAACGAGGTGTGCATTATCATTATCGATATGCACACCTCAAACCTATCTGGAAAACGTTCATATCTCGCCCAGCATACTGCCATAATCTATACTCTTACACTTCTGATCATTTTCTCCTCTCAGGCATTGTCTGCTGAGCGCGACATCAATCCGGTTGAGGTTGGTGAGGTCAGATGGACAAGGGATTACCCTGCCGCCCTGGCAGCAAGCAGGACATCGGGAAAACCACTTTTTCTGCTCTTCCAGGAGGTACCGGGATGCATTGGTTGCAAGACGTTTGGCCAGGATGTCCTGACTCACCCCCTGCTTGTCGAGGCCATCGAAGAGGAGTTTATCCCGGTTCTGGTATTCAACAACAAAATCAACGGCATGGATGCCGAACTGCTCAAGCGCTTTGGGGAGCCGAGCTGGAATTATCAGGTCGTGAGGTTCATAAACGGCGATCAGAAAGATATAATACCGCGCCGGGACAAAGTCTGGGACCTGGCTGGTGTTGCCTCGCGAATGCTCCAGACGCTGCAAGTTCTTGGCATACCGGTTCCCCGCTACCTGAAAGCCGTGGCCCTGGAAAACGATACGGACAATCTGGAAACGGTTGTGTTTGCAACTGCCTGCTTCTGGACAGGAGAGCGCATGTTGGGCAAGATTGACGGTGTCGTTCAATCCGAGGCCGGCTGGTATGACGGAAGAGAAGTCACCCTGGTCCGCTATCACAAGAACATTATCGATCTTGCCCGGCTAGTGGAACAGGCGGCTGTGCTCAAATGTGCACAGTCTGTCTATGTGAAAACAGAACCGGCGGATTTAAGCCTGCCGGCGAAGCGGTTTGAGTCCGACCGCTACCGTATCGCTTCCCAGAGCGATCAGAAAAGACAGATACAGCGCTGGCTGCAAGCCCATCAGAGTCTTTCTCTCAGTCTCATGCAGATGACCAAGCTGAACGCCACTATGCCTGATAAACCGGAGGAAGGGCTCAGCTGGCTGAGTCCACGTCAGCTTAGAATGATCGGAAAGTGACGACCCCGCCTGATCAAGATCAATTAAAGATCATGTATAAGGAAATTAACGAATGACCACCAGGATTCCATCGATAGCAGCATCAACCGATGAAACCGGCCTTTTCACAGGAGGCCATCATCGACCGATGATGGCGATGGTTGAGATTACCAACCGCTGCAATATGCGTTGTCCCATCTGCTTTACCGATGCAAGCGCCCAGGCTGAAGACATCGGTGTGGATGAAATAAAGGCTCGCTTAGACAAAATGCTTGAAGTGGCTGGTCCGATCCCGCTTCAAATCAGCGGGGGAGAACCCACCCTGCACCCCCAGCTTCCCGAGATCATAACCTATGCCAGGCATCGCGGCTTCAAGAACATCGAGCTGATCAGCAACGGTATTGCCATTGGCCGTAATCCAGAGTATCTGTGTTCTCTGGTCGCTCAGGGGCTCACCGCGGTATATCTGCAATTCGACGGGCTCAGCAGGCAGACACACCAGGCCATCCGGGGACGCGATATGCGCGAGGTCCGGCGGAACAGCATCGCCGCCATCCGCAGCGCGAAGATCTGCTGTACGCTTGCAGTTGCGGTCACCCGCGGGGTCAACGACCATGAACTTGGTGAGATTATCACGTTCGGGATACAAAACATCGACACGATCAGGGCGATAAACTTCCAGTCGGCGACCCGGTTCTCCGGCCGCTTTGATCTTGGCCCTGATGTTGTTTCCGATGGCCCTGGCTTTACCCTCAGCGAGTTGACCGCTCTTATTGAGCAGCAGAGCGGTCTGGAATCCGGCGGATTTGTCTCGGACATTCTGGGCCATCCCCAGTGCAACGCGATGTCGCTCGTGTATCTGGTGGACAACCGTCTTGAACCGTTGTTCAGGCACATACCGAAGAAGAGCCGTGAGGCATTTCTGGGAAAAGACCAGCAGCAGATTCTTCTGGATCTGTTTCGTGGTAAGGAATACTTCTGCCGCAAGTATCTTTTCAAGCCGGCCAGCTGGAAATTACTGATCGAAACAGCCGATACGTTCGGCAGGAAAATTGGCTTCGATACGCTCTTCAAAGCACAGCACATCCTTCTCTTCGCCAAGAGCTTCATGGACCGGGACAGCCTCGATGCCAAGCGACTCAGCCAATGCTGTTATGGAATTGCCCAGACCAATGGAATCTATTCGTTTTGTGCTTATAACAATCTGCACCGGTTTAAAAATATTGATTGGAGAAATCCATGACAGGCCCCCGTCAGACCTACCGCTCACTCCTTTTCACATCATTTTTTCTGCTGATGCTGGTTGCCGGCTGTACCTCAATTCGCCCGGAACTCCATCCAGAGCCCGCTGTGCCGGCGCCCCCTGCCCACTTTGATTATCAGAGCTACCAGAAGATGCTGACAAGCTTCGTCGATCACAGGGGCGGAGTAAATTACGCGGAGCTGGTCCGGAATCGCGGGGATATGGAACAGTTTTACCGTCAGATTGCCGCCCACAGCCCCGACAGCCATCCAAATCTTTTTACAGACGAGAAGGCGCAGCTGGCCTATTGGATCAACAGCTACAATCTGACGACAATCAGGGGAGTGGTGCAGCACTATCCGATTTCCAGTGTGGAAGATGTTCCACCGCCTGTACTGCTGTTCTTTCTACCGCGCAAGAGCGGCTTCTTTTTCTTTCAGCGCTTCACCTATGGGGGCGTCGAAACCAGCCTCTATTACCTTGAGAACCAGGTGATCAGAAAACGGTTTGTGGATCCGCGATACCATTTTGCCCTCAACTGCGCCTCAAAAAGCTGCCCGGAGCTGCCCAGAGAACCGTTTTACCCGGACAGGCTGGATGAACAGCTCGACAGGGAGGCCGCCAACTTCATCAACGACAAGCGGCATGTACAGTACGATGCAGGATCGAAGACACTTTATCTATCCTCGATTTTCGACTGGTACGAGAGCGATTTTATTAGCTGGCTGAGAGCTGGAAAACCGGTGCAAAACAAGGTAATTGTAGACTATATCCTTCTCTATCTGGAAGAGCAAACTGCCCGCCTGGTAAAACATGATCGTGGCGAGCTGAATATCGCCTATCTGCCATATGACTGGGGTCTCAACGATGCCTCTTCGGACCACAATTCAGAGAAATGACAGGTGGCTTCACCTGGATCGTCTGTCGCTGAGATGTGCCTTTCGTTAAAAGCAGGCACCGTATAGCGCAGGTTCACACCGTTTGGTTGGCAAGTTCCTTGATTTCCTTGTGTCGAAAGCAATCTGTTGTATGGTCGTTTACCATACCTACTGCTTGCATAAATGCGTAGCAGATCGTTGGACCCACAAAGTTGAATCCACGTTTCTTCAAATCCTTGCTCATCATCTCGGATATTTCTGTTTTCGCCGGAATT
>JAQYVS010000189.1 GCA_030145365.1 Desulfofustis sp.
ATCTCATTGCTTGCATTTATAGCTCTGTTCATGGATAGTATTTATGATACCTTCAGAGTTACTGAATCAAGGATAATAAAAATCTCGGGAAACCCTTATGAACAAACGATTAGACACCATTTTGGTTCTGGGTCTTGGCAAGGTCGGTCACCTTGTTGGTCTGCTTCTGCATAATAGCGGGTTCAGGGTAACCGGGGCTGACCTGCACAACCATAAGGACTGCCCTTTCACCGTTATCAAACTCGACAGCACTGACACTCATTCACTGGGTAAGACCCTGCAGGGATTTGATGCGGTGGTTTCATGTCTTCCCTACCATTTCAACATAGCTGTCGCCCGGCTTGCTGCAGAGAACAAAACACACTACTTCGATCTTACCGAGGATGTGCAGACTACCAAAGAGATCATGGAGCTCAGCGGAAAACATGAAACCATCATGGCACCGCAATGCGGCCTGGCACCCGGTTTTATCGCTATTATCGGAGCCTCACTGGCAGAAGGTTTTGCTCGAATCAGAAATATTAAACTCAGGGTCGGTGCCCTGCCCAAACACCCAACAGGTTTACTCGGCTATGCCTTCAACTGGTCGCCAGAAGGCGTGGTAAACGAGTATTTGAATGATTGTGAAGTAATCGAGAATTCCAAGCGCAAATGGGTATCCCCGCTTGAATGGGTGGAAACCATCGTGATTCACGGAAATGTTCTCGAAGCCTTTACCACCTCAGGTGGCCTTGGCACCATGTGCGACACATACGAGGGGCGCGTCGAGAATCTTGATTACAAATCGATCCGCTACCCCGGTCATGCAAAGTTGATGAACTTTCTCCTGCATGAACTTCTCATGCGCGAGGACCGGGTCAGCACCGGAGAAATTCTTGTTAATGCAAAACCCCCGGTAAATGAAGATGTTGTCTATATTCATGCTTCTGCCGAAGGTTGGATAAACGGCAATCTGGCAAGAAAAGAATTCGTAAAAGTATATCACCCGATAGAAATTAACGACAATACATTCCGGACAATTGCCTGGACCACTGCCGCCTCTGTATGTGCTGTAGTTGAAATGGCCGCCACCGGAGCAATTTCTGATAGCGGCTTTATCAGGCAGGAAGAAATCAGCTTTGATCGTTTCATCGCATCACACAACGGCAGATTATTTGCCTTGAAAGAGCATGGCGGCAAAATCACTTAATCGCCTATTTACCACAACCCCAAAATATAAAATAAACGTATAAATAGAAGGAGATCTCCCATGAAACAGGTACCAAAACTTACCTTGCACGACGCTAAATTGATGATGGCCGCAGCCGAAATAAAGTCAAAAGAGATCGGTGTGGACATGGACATCGCCATTGTCGATGACGGCGGCAATCTCTTAGTCTTCCAGCGTATGGACAACGCCCGGATAACCAGTATTACCATTGCCATTGATAAGGCTTTTACTGCCGGCGCTGCTAGAAAATCAACCAGAGATTACGGCGACGTCAGCGGTCCCGGGCAACCTGCGTTTGGAATCAACTCGAGTATTCAAGGGCGCTTCATGATATTTGCAGGCGGTCTTCCTATCTTCATTGATGACAATCCGGTGGGCGGAATAGGCTGCAGTTCCGGAAGCCCCGATCAGGATGAAGAAGTTGCCCAAGCCGGAATAGACGCTTTGCTTGGTGCTCTGTAATACATCGAAGCAAAGCAGCAGGTAAGCCCCGATAAAACCCCATTGAAAAGAAGCGTCAAAAGATGTACGTTCCGGAAGTTAATTTTAAAAAGGGACGTATGAAATTGACCTTCGCACTTCCTGACAGAGTAACAAAACCCCCATTTGCCCGGCTGCCTTGGTGTGTCCGGCCTATGGGTTTTTTGTTTGTAATTTAAAGGTTTTCTAAGCCCGGAGGTAAACATGTTCAAGATTGTAAAACGTGAAGAAATGGCAGAAGGAACCGTGATTTTAAATGAAATTGAGGCTCCGCTGATTGCCAAGAAAGCCAAACCCGGCCAATTCGTCATTTTGAAGGCCGGAGAAGATGGAGAAAGAATCCCGCTGACCATGGCGGAGTCCGACAAGGAAAAAGGCACCATTTCCATTATCTATATGGTTGTCGGTAAATCCACCGCTCTGTTCAGAGAGCTCCAGGTCGGCGACTCTTTTCAGGATGTTATCGGACCTCTGGGCAAAGCAACTCATCTGGAAAACAAAGGAAAAGTTATCTGTGTCGGAGGCGGCACCGGCGTTGCTGTACTGCATCCAATCACCAGGGCCATGAAGGAGATTGGCAACGACGTCACCTGCATCATTGGAGCCCGTAACAAGGATCTGCTCATTCTCGAAGAACAGATGAAAAACGCCTCTAATGATCTGCGCGTCTGCACCGACGATGGTTCTTACGGTCATCACGGGTTTGTCACAGACGTGATGAAGGAAGTGCTTGATGAAGGCGGTATCCAGGAGGTTGTGGCCATCGGCCCAGTACCCATGATGAAAGCGGTGGCAAACATTACCAAGGAATATAACGTTCCGACTCTTGTCAGCCTCAACCCAATCATGGTCGACGGCACGGGTATGTGCGGCGGCTGTCGTGTTTCAATCGGCGGCGAAACCAAATTTGCCTGTGTTGACGGACCGGAATTTGACGGGCACAAGGTGGATTTCGACGAATTGATGCTCAGGCTCCGTGCATATGAAGAGGATGAGAAAAAATGCCATGAGGACTATTGCACCATTCGTGATGCCAAATAGCGGTATGTTATCATAATTCGTTGATCAATCACCTTTCATAGGGAGGAAAGCATGGCGGAAAAACCAGTAAAAAACCCGAGAGTTCCGATGCCCGAACAGGATCCTCAGATACGTGCCCGCAACTTTCTCGAAGTCCCAACTGGGTATACCAATAAAATGGCCCAGGAAGAGGCGGCGAGGTGTCTGCAGTGCAAAAAGCCCGGCTGCGTGGCTGGTTGTCCGGTAAGCGTCGACATTCCGGGTTTTATTGATCTGATCGCCAAAGGCGATATGACCGGCGCCATTCGAAATCTGTGGGGCAAAAATGCCCTGCCTGCCGTTTGTGGACGGGTCTGTCCCCAGGAAATTCAATGCGAAGGCAAATGTATCCTGGCCAGAAAAGGTGATCCTGTCGCCATCGGTAATCTCGAGCGCTATTGTGCCGACTACGAACGTGAAAATGGTACAGGAGAGCTCCCCCCCAAACAGGGGGCTACTGGCAAGAAGATTGCAGTAGTCGGATCGGGACCTTCCGGCCTTACCGTTGCCGGCGACCTGATTGTCAAAGGTCATGACGTGACCATCTATGAAGCCTTTCATAAAGCTGGAGGTGTGTTGATCTACGGTATTCCCGAGTTTCGCCTGCCCAAGGCTATTGTAGCTCAGGAAATCAATTTTCTCGAACGTCTCGGTGTCAAACTGGAATGCAATGCCGTTGTCGGCCGCACCGTATCACTTGATGAACTGTTTGAAGAGGGCTACGATGCGATTTACGTCGGCGTCGGAGCAGGTCTGCCTCGTTTTATGAATATCCCCGGAGAAAACCTGGTGGGCATCCTTTCGGCAAACGAATATCTGACACGGGCGAACCTGATGAAGGCCTACAAATTTCCGGAGGTTGATACTCCTATTCCCTTGGGTAAAAATGTTGTCGTACTCGGAGCCGGAAACGTGGCCATGGATGCGGCCCGTACCGCCATGCGTCTAGGTGCTGAAAGTTCAAAGATCGTCTATCGCCGCTCCCGTGAGGAGATGCCCGCACGTGGCGCAGAAATCCACCACGCCGAGGAAGAAGGCATTGAACTGTTTCTGCTGACCAATCCGACCAAATATCTGGGTAACGAAAAAGGACGTTTGACCGGTATGGAATGCTTGAAAATGGAACTTGGAGAACCCGATGAGTCTGGCAGGAGACGTCCGGTGGCCATCGAAGGATCAGAATTCGAATTGGACTGCGATCTTTGTATCGTCGCGGTCGGATCCGGTGCCAATCCATTGCTGACAAGTGAAACGCCTGATATGCATCTCAACAAGTGGGGATATGTCCATACCGATGAGAGAACAGGGAAAACCACCAAGAAAGGTGTCTGGGCTGGAGGTGATATTGTCACCGGTGCCGCCACGGTTATTCTGGCCATGGGTGCCGGCAGGGAAGCAGCCGACTCCATGCACGATTACCTGACTTTAGGCTGGTAACAAGATAACCCTCTCAATTTTAAATTAATCAGCAATGCAGAGTCGGTCATGTTATGGCCGGCTTTTTTTTTGCTCCGCCCTTGACATAAATGAATGATCATTTATTATTAACCCATGCGAGTCAGAGACGATAAAAAACAAGTTGCCCTCTATCGGGCTACAATAAAACTGGTGAACGAGATCGGTTTCGAGGCAAGTTCGGTGTCGAAAATCGCCCGAGAAGCCAAAGTTTCACCCGCAACGCTGTATATTTACTTCAAGAATAAACAGGATCTTATCGTCTCTACCTATATCGATATCAAAAAGAATATGAGCCAGGCAATTCTCGATGATCTCGATGAAACAAAACCGGTGAGAGACGTTCTGCAGCAGGTCTGGAGAAACATGTTCACATACGTCTCGACCAACAAGGAAGATTTTCGCTTTACCGAGCAATTTTCTAACTCGCCCTACCATGCATCGGTAAATAAACAGGAACTTGAAAAACACTTCGAACC
>JAQYVS010000196.1 GCA_030145365.1 Desulfofustis sp.
AAGTCTGGGCATGATGCGATTGAAAGAGGTGACGATCTGATCACGTTCATCATTAAATTCAACGTCTATCCTCGCAGAGAAATCTCCTTGTTCCAGTCTCTTGAAGCCTTGTACTATTGATAAGATAATTTTTGTGTTTGATTTAGAGATAAACAGGGCTAAACCTGTGACTACCAGGACGATTATCAGCGCAGCTACCAGTGAAATGGCAGCTTGTCCTCGTGTATAGAGGCTGAAGCTTTTACCTACCCTTCTGGGTAGTTCCGTGATCATCGAATTCGGAGCGATAATAACAAAGTACAGACCGGGAAATATTTCAGCATAATCCCAAAAAGAATCGACCCCATGGTACGGCATTTCCAAGTTGCCAACCTTATGATTTGTAAAAAGCGGGGTTAATTCTAAAAAATCAGGCTCTTCCTCAAACCTAGACATTCCCGCTTTTGATCCAACCGCTCCTTCCCCTTCTTGTTCTTGAGATAAAATCCAAAATGGTCCTTCCTTTTCTGAGGTACCAACGAGAAAAGACCGCATGTGTTCAGACCACTGCGAAGAGATCTGGCTAGTCAAAAGAACGTTGGGTATTAAAACATCGATTGCAGCCACACCTGCAAAAGAACCATCAGGTTTTAAAAAAGGGCCTGAGACAGTGAAGGTCAATTGATTAGTTGTGGCATCGGCCACAGGCGGTCCCCAGTGAAGATGGCCTTCTTTGCCTGTCCTGGCCAGTGTGTACCATGGGCGTAGTCGGGGGTCATACCCCTCTGGATAACCTCCGTGTCCAGGAAACGAGAGATGAACACCACTTTCTAAACTTGCATAAATCCAGAAAAGCGTTTGACTAAATTCACCGGCAATACCTTTCAGCACCGGGGATAGTCCGGTTAAACGTGTGATATCGTCGTCAATCTCAGCACGATCCACTGTAGAGGGCACGAAAACATTCGGATAACTATTACTGATGAGTTTTGGTGCAAGCTTCCCATCTTCCATAATTCTCATATGAAGCGGAGATGGTGCTACATCTTCCGGAGCTGATGAGGGATTATCGAAATCCTCAGCAAAATAGATGGTACCGGGTTTGGGCAGAGGCTTAGCCAGTACTTTTTCAGTCTCATAGATCAGCACTCGCAGAGCAAACTCTAGAGAAGATTTTGCCCTGCCGGTGATCATCGCATAATTCTCTGTGTCAGAGACAATCGCTCTTCTTATCGTCTCCGTCAGCGCTTGATTGGTTTGAGCCGAAATAGATTCTCCCAGTTCTTTGGAGGCTCTATGACTGAAAAAAGTGACCACTGCCATCGGAACCAGGCTGATGACGAGAAGAACAATAAAAAATTTCCATTTTAATTTCATACGGTTCTCTGATGATCTGCTAAGAAATTTCAAAATGTTTCTTTGCAATAACTAGGCAAACCCTACCCTGCTCACTCACTAATAGCAAGGATGTTAGGTCTCTCGACCCTCCAAAGCAGAGCGAACAGGAAGAAGAAATAAAGCCACCATATTTTCTATCGTCAAAGCTAATTAATGACTTACCTGATTGCGAGGAAATGGACCGAGTTAACAGGAGAAGATTAATCTAAGTAAGTTTATTGAAGGAAAAAATGTCTTGTCCGAGATAATGGATACTGCTTTAATGGCTGGAGGCAATCAACTCGCTGCTTTATTCCCACACAACCTCTGACATGGAGGAGGCACCCATGATCCGTCAATTCGATACCATCATCGTAGGTTCCGGCGGTGCCGGTCTCTATGCCGCCCTGGAGGCAAGCCGCAATTCAAAAACAGCTGTGCTATCGAAACTTTACCCGGTACGCAGCCATACCGGAGCAGCGCAGGGGGGAATAAGTGCGGCATTGGGCAACGTAGAGGAAGACAAACCCGAGTGGCATGCCTTTGATACCATTAAGGGCGGCGACTATATGGTAGACCAGCAGGCCGCCAAGATCCTTTCCGAGGAGGCGATCCAGGCAGTTTATGACCTGGAAAACCGGGGACTTCCCTTTAACAGGACCCCGGAAGGCCGTATTGATCAGCGTAGATTTGGCGGCCACACAAGAAACTTTGGCGAAGGTCCGGTACGTCGGGCCTGCTATGCTGCCGATCGCACCGGACATATGATCCTGCAGACCCTGTATCAGCAGTGCATTAAGAATGAGGTGTCTTTTTTTGATGAATTTCAGGTTGTTGACCTGATTCTCGAGAAAGATGTATGCAGCGGCCTGGTGGTGGTCGAACTGGCCACCGGGGCACTGCATAAATTTGCAGCCAAGGCGGTACTGTTCGCCACCGGCGGATTCGGCCGTATCTTCAAAATTACTTCGAACGCCTATGCCAATACCGGGGACGGACCGGCGGTCTGTGCCCGACGAGGAATACCGCTGGAAGATATGGAATTCTTTCAGTTTCACCCCACCGGCATCATGGGACTCGGCATTTTGATCTCAGAAGCGGTTCGCGGTGAAGGAGGCATCCTGCGCAACCGGGACGGAGAGCGCTTCATGGAGCGTTACTCACCTACGCTACTTGATCTGGCCCCGCGAGACATCGTCGCCCGTTCGGTTCAGACCGAGGTACGGGCCGGCCGGGGAATCAGAGGGGACAAAAAGATAGACGACTATGTTCATCTTGATGCAACCCATCTCGGCGCTGAGGTCCTGTCCACAAAGCTTCCCGACATTACCGACTTTTGCAAAACATATCTGGGTATCGATCCAGCTGAGAAGCCGATACCGGTGCTTCCAACCGCTCACTATGCAATGGGAGGCATCCCCACCGACCTGCAGGGAAGAGTGCTGATGGACAAAAAGGGCACGGTCATCAACGGACTCTACGCCGCCGGTGAGTGCGCTTGTGTCTCGGTACACGGAGCCAATCGGCTCGGAACAAACAGTCTTCTTGATCTTGTGGTTTTCGGACGCCGAGCCGGCCGGCATATCGCCGACTATGTCAAACAGGCTGTCATGCCCAGCCCAAAAGAATCCGACGCCGATGGTGCACGATCCTGGATTGACCGTCTCACCGATGGCGCAGAGGGGCCGCACGGCGGCAATATCACCGATCAGATGCAGACCACAATGATGGAAAAGGTAGGCATCTACCGCAATCAAAAGGACATGGAAGCCGCGGTTACCGAGATCAAGGAACTGCGTGAGCGCTATCAATTGGTTCGTGTTCAGGATACAAGTAAGCAGTTCAATACCGACCTGCTCGAAATGTTAGAACTGGGCAACATGCTTGATCTTTCTCTGATCACCGCAGAATCCGCCCTGAAGCGGCAGGAGAGCCGGGGTGCCCACAGCCGGGAAGACTATCCGGAACGTGATGATGATGCCTGGCTGAAGCATACCCTCGCTTATCTTACCGACGACGGTGTACGGCTCGAATACAAGGAGGTCGACACCTCGATTTGGGAACCCAAGCCGCGTAGTTATTAGCTATAGGAGAAGCATGATGAACATCATTCTCAAGATACAGCGTTACAACCCGGACACCGACGACGCACCTTACTACCAGCAATACACGGTCGAGGCCGAGCCAAATGAGCGTCTGCTTGATGCCCTCATGCAGGTCAAGCGCTTTCAGGATGGCAGTTTAGGATTCAGAAAAAGTTGCGCTCACGGAGTATGTGGCTCAGATGCTATGCGAATCAACGGAAAAGATGGCCTGGCCTGCAAGACACTCGTGAAAGAAGTGGCTGAAAAAAACGGAGACACCGTCATTGTTGAGCCGCTTCGCTATCTAAAGGTCCAGCGGGATTTGATCGTTGATCAGTCAGAATTCTTTTCTAAATACCGCTCCATCAAGCCGTTTCTGATCAACGACGAACCGGTGAAGGAGAAAGAACGAATTCAGACACCGGAAGAACGGCTGAAGTTTGACGATACCACCAATTGCATTCTCTGTGCGTCCTGTTACTCTGCATGTCCGATACCTGTAGAACACCCAGACTTCATCGGGCCGGCAGCGATTGCCCAGGCGTTCCGTTTTCTGGCTGATTCAAGAGACCGGGGTGATCAGCAACGCAATGAGGTTCTCAATTCGCCCAACGGTGTACGACTGTGTCAAAACCATTTTGAATGTACCAAAGCCTGCCCACGCTCAATTATGATAACCAAACGAATCAACGAGACGAAGCGAATGATTCAAGAAGATGGGTCGGGTGGCTGACAATCCTGATAAATGAGCCACGATGCCAATCTATTCGGAGCCTAGTGGGGAGTATCAAATGAATCAAGCAATGGCTCCGTCTGATCTGTGCTGTCAGCCTTGATTTCAGGATGGCTGTTGAGCAGACGGGCGCAGGAGTTCCAGCGAAGCACGGTGCGCTGATTCTCTGGATCGCAGCTGGTCAACGCTTCGTCATAGGCGCTCAGGGCTTTAACGAACCAGTCATGGGAAACGGTTCCGGCCCCGGGTCCTCCCTGCCTGAGATGGTACTTTGCCCTGCGCTCGTAAATGACGCCCAGGTAGTAAGATTTGCAGTATGAATCACCTAGTTTATCAACAACTGCCTTTGCCTGGTCAAACGATGGCACCGGTCCGCTCTGGGCAAACTTATCTGTCAGTGACAGGAGTAGAACGATCAAAGCATCCTGGTTGTCAGGCTCGGTAGTCAATATATCGAGGCAGATCGACTCAGCTTCTTCTG
>JAQYVS010000213.1 GCA_030145365.1 Desulfofustis sp.
TTCTTGACCATGTCTCCTTCGTTGGCCAAGACTTCCTCTACTGTTCCGGCTATCTTGGCGGTGAGATCCAGATACGTCCAGGCTTCGACAGAACCAGGCAGGTTAAGGCGGTTGCTGATGGTGGTTGGTAATGCCTGCATAACCACCGTATTGACCGGCGGCCGCTCCTGCTTGATCGCTGCTTCCTGTTCTGCCTGAATGGCAGCCTTTTTATCGCTAATAGTGATAAAAAGCATGACGATCAATACGGCCATACCCAGAAGCACGAAACGGGGGAAGTTGTACCAGAAGAAAAATACAATTTTACCTCTGATTGTCTTCGGTTTTTGATAATCGGTTTTCATAAATATCACCGGAATAAAGTTCTAAGGTTTAAGACCATCGATTGATTGGGTAATCAGGGTTTCCATGGCATCGCCGATATCCTCTGTGGGGATCATCCCGGTATACCAGCATGACAGCAAGAGAAGGTACAGCGCATAAAAATGACCAGAGATGTGCAGGAGCTCCAAATCCTTACGCAGTTCTCCACGCTCCTGAGCCTGTTTGTAGATAGGGTAGAGCATATCAAAATAGTCATTTTGGATCTGGAAATCTTCTTCGGACAGGCGCTCTTTGGGAAACACCTTTTCATGAAGGTATACTCTGCCAAACTCCTTATTTTCCGTCACATGTTTAAAATCGGCCATGAAGATAATCAACAACTGCTTCGTAAGCGGGGTATCCGGGTTTGTGTTGGCCGCCAACTCACTTCGGGTATATTCAAGCTGGTCGTCGCAGAAGGCTTTTACGATGTCACGTTTTGTTTGAAAATAGCTGTATACCGTTCCTTTGCCAATTCCGGCCTCTTTAGCCAGTTCTTCAATCGAGGTTTGCTCGTATCCCTTTTTAGAAAACAGCTTGATGGCCGAATCAAGGATACACCTTCTTGTCTTGATTTTCTTTTGTTCACGTAAGGTGCTCATAATGTTTTGACTTGATTGATCCTGGAATAATATTTTCGGGTGACGATTATTAATTACTTGTTTTAATGGTAAAAAAATTCAGATTTTCATTAACCTATGAAAACACAGAAGACAAAAAATGACTGCGGTCAGATTTATAACGCTAAAAGCGACCAGAGTCAATAAAAAATCGACTACAGTCATATTTATATTAAAAGATTATTAAAGTTAGGTTGTTATCTTATGTGCAGTCAAAATCTTTTTCATGTAAATGCATGGATCACCATCGATTCAAAAGCAAATCATTGAGACACTCATTGCCAACCATCTTACTGTGCTTTATGGTTGAGCCGTTGGTATCTATGAATTCTACAATGACAAATGGAGTCAGGTTACAAATTCCATGGAACTTCAGACATGGTTAAGCCAGTCAATAGGTGATCTGGCTGGGACACTACAGCTCGGATATGCCTTTGGAGCAGGGATGGTGTCGGCGGTAAATCCTTGTGGATTTGCACTGCTGCCTGTGTATCTGTCGCTGTATCTGGGCGCCAATGAAGATCAGTACCAGGATCATCCCTGGTACTATCGTCTGGCCAGGGCGACTGGGGTTACTTGTGTGGTGACCACAGGTTTTGGCCTGCTGTTCGGAGTAATTGGCATCATTGTTTCTGCGGGAGGCTCGTTTCTCCTCGGTGTTATGCCGTGGCTGTCGGTAATAATTGGTGCCAGCCTGGTTCTGCTTGGGATATGGATGTTGCTTGGTAAACATATCTCGTTAGATATCATAACCCGATTCTCATCGCGCATTGGAGATCCGAGAAACATCAGTATCAAAGGATTCTTCCTGTTCGGCCTTGGCTTTGGTGCTTCATCACTTGGCTGCACCTTGCCGATTTTTCTGGTCGTCGTTGGCGGTTCTTTGACATCCGGTGATTTCTGGTCGGGAATTCTACAGTTTCTCTTGTATATCCTCGGAACTGGAACGGTACTGCTTCTGCTCAGCTTTAGCATGGCTTTTATAAAAGGTGGGGCAGTGGTTTCAACATTTCGACGGATCGTACCCTATATCAATATAATTTCGGCAATTCTCCTTATCCTTGCCGGCAGTTATATCTGTTACTATTGGCTGACGAGCGGGGCCTTGCTGATATGAGCAAGCGATA
Source organism: Desulfofustis sp. (assembly GCA_030145365.1). Taxonomy (GTDB): domain Bacteria; phylum Desulfobacterota; class Desulfobulbia; order Desulfobulbales; family Desulfocapsaceae; genus JABDQA01. The sequence goes on from JAQYVS010000213.1 coordinate 2,111, forward strand.
TGATTGGGAGGTGTATGTCCCTGGTATTTCTTGAGAATATTAACAGAAAAGGTTTTGCTTGAGCAGGATGCTGGAAAGCAGATATTAAACAATCATTGTCATACCATAATGGTAAACAATGATTATAGTCGCTTTAAAGAGGGTCTTTGCATGGTGTGATGACAGGCCGACTCTTCTCTTCTTTCACTCCCTCTCTCCACCTGGCCTGTAAAAGCATCATGCTGAGGCCCCGTTTGTCATATGTCAATGTATCTCTAATTTCGGGGCTTGATGGATGGCCTCCGCTACCTGCAGTGCCTGTTTTGAAGCAGTCACATCATGTACTCTGAATATCGAAACATTCTTGTCCAGACACAGGGCTGAGACAACCGCACTTATCGCATCTCTTTTATCTGTTTCAATAGAGGTGAGATCACCTAAAAAACGTTTTCTGGAATGGCCAAGTAACACTGGCTGACCAAGTTCGGAAAGTCTTTCAAGATTATTAAGAAGTTCAAGATTGTGATCTAGTTTTTTCCCGAAGCCAATTCCTGGATCAATGATTATTTGTTGCAGGTTGAGACCAGCGGCATCGAGTATCTCCAGGCGTTGTTTAAAAAAGGTCAATACTTCGACCATAACATTTTGGTACTGGGGATCAACCTGCATAGTGTCCGGAGAACCCTGCATATGCATAATGATCACTTCTCCTTTGTGCTGCCGGGCCACTTCAAGCATATCCGGGTCTTTACGCAGAGCCGTGACATCATTAATTATATCGGCACCAGCACTAAGCGCCTTGGCTGCGACTTCGGCCTTGCTGGTATCGATTGAGATGGAAATATCCGAGAAGGACCTGATTGCTTTTATAATCGGGAGGACCCGATTCAGCTCATCTTGAGTAGATACCGGCTCGGCATAGGGCCGGGTCGATTCACCGCCGACATCGATGATGTCAGCGCCCTGGTCTATCAGACGGCGCGCCTGTTTGAGAGCAGCATGCTCTTCAAAGAAGTTCCCGCCGTCTGAAAATGAATCGGGAGTGACGTTGAGAATACCCATGATCCTGACGGATCGGGCAATGCTCATGTGGATATTCCGGGCTCCTCCTGTCCTCCTGGTTCTTCGGCAGGTGGGGTGTCCACTGGCTGAACATCCATGGTTGGCTGTTCTGTCGTGATGTCATCCTGCTTTGCTGCAGGTTGTGCGGCAGCTGCAGTTTCTTCTTTCAGCGGGTGCTCGTCCGGACGGAGTTCTGTGAGAATACGTGTGATGTCATCAAGAACGATCGTTTCCTTTTCCAGCAGCTCATCGGCCATTCGCTTGAGAATATCACAATGAGTTTCAAGTAGTTGGGTAACTCTATTACTTGCCTCGAGAATGATCTCTTTAACTGCCAAATCAATCTGTCTGGCAGTCTCTTCACTGAAATCTCTATGTTGGCCAATTTCACGGCCAAGGAAAATCTGTTCTTCTTTTTTGCCATAGGTAAGCGGTCCGAGTTCATCACTCATCCCCCATTCGCAGACCATTTTCCTGGCCAGGGCAGTTGCCCGTTCCAGATCGTTTCCTGCTCCGGTTGTAATTTCATCGAAGATGAGTTTTTCTGCAATACGACCGCCAAAAAGAATCGCTATCGAGTTTTTCAGATAGCCTTTGGAGTGGGTATATTTCTCGTCAATCGGAAGCTGCAAGGTCAAGCCGAGAGCTCTGCCGCGCGGGATAATGGTGACTTTGTGAATCGGATCGGTGTCCGGAATCAGATAGGCAACAAGGGCATGACCCACCTCGTGGTAGGCAGTGATTACCTTTTCCTTTTCTGTAATGATCATGGAACGCCGTTCAGCTCCCATCATGATCTTGTCTTTGGCCTTTTCCAGCAACTCAAGACTGATTTCCTTTGCACCTTCACGGGCAGCCATCAGGGCCGCTTCGTTGATAAGATTTTCAAGATCGGCACCGGTAAATCCTGGCGTTCCCCGAGCCAGAATGTCATAATCGATCTGTGGAGCCATCTTGGTTTTCTTGCCGTAAATTTCAAGGATTTTTTCGCGACCGCCGACATCGGGAATCGGTACAATAACCTGTCGGTCAAAACGGCCAGGGCGCAGCAGTGCCGGATCTAAAACATCTGGTCTATTGGTGGCAGCCACGATAATGACGCCTTCGTTGGACTCAAATCCGTCCATTTCAACCAGAAGCTGATTCAGGGTCTGTTCCCGTTCGTCATGTCCACCTCCAAGACCGGCTCCGCGATGCCTGCCGACCGCATCTATTTCGTCGATGAAGATGATACAGGGCGCATGCTTTTTCCCCTGATTAAATAAATCCCTAACCCTCGAAGCCCCGACGCCGACAAACATTTCAACAAAATCGGATCCGGAAATGGAGAAAAACGGAACATCTGCCTCTCCGGCAATTGCCCGTGCTAGAAGGGTTTTACCGGTTCCTGGTGCGCCGGCCAGCAGGACCCCTTTGGGAATTCGTCCGCCCAAGACGGTAAATTTATGAGGGTCCTTCAAAAAGTCGATAATTTCTTCCAGCTCTTCTTTGGCCTCATCGATGCCTGCTACATCAGCAAAGGTGACCTTGTTGGTTCCCTGTTCCATCAGTTTCGCCCGGGTTTTTCCAAAAGATAGGGCGCCCCCTTTGCCGCCTCCCTGCATCTGGCGCATAAAGAAGATCCATACACCGATCAGCAGTAACATCGGGAACCAGGAGACGAAAATCGTCATAATCCAATTATCTTTCTGGGTTTCCTTGACCGTGATATCAACACCTGCCGACCGCAACAGGGGAATCAATTCTGCATCGGCAGCCGGATAGATAGTCTTGAACGGACGACCGTCCTGGAGTGTGCCTGAAATGGTGTTGCCGTCTATGCGCACACGGTTGATCGATTTGTTTTCAATTTTTGCCATAAACTCGCTGTAGGTCAAAGGAGAGATATTGCCTTGCGGTTTATTGAAAAGATTGAAAAGCAGGATCATGGTCAGACCGATCACCAGCCACATGCTCAAATTTTTATAAAACGTGTTCAAAAAGACCTCCCGGTATATTTCTCACTAAACGAAAATTACTACTGTCCTGTATCAACAGTGCCTTACATTAAAACATCTTTGATTAATGTCGAGCGCTGTCCTTTATTTATTGTAGTCATCAGGCAAATTTTTGTACAGGTTTCACCCCGATCTGTTTTTCGCTGAATGCAATCATGGCGCTGACGAAGGCGGCCGCTCCGTTGGCAGTGGTTGAATAGGGAATATGAAGATCTATGGCGGCTCTTCTAATCCCATAACTGTCCTCGGTGGTACGTTTGCCCAGCGAGGTATTGATGATCCAGTTGATCTCGTGGTTGCGGATCATGTCCAGGATGTGCGGCCTTCCCTCGGAAATCTTGTTGATTCTGTGGCTGTCTATATCATTATCCAGTAGAAAATTGGTAGTGCCGCTGGTTGCAAAAATGGTGAATCCCATCTTTTTTAGTTCCCGTGCAACGGGAACGATTGCTTGTTTATCACTGTCTCGTACCGAGATAAACACGTTTCCTTTTTCCGGCAGTTTCGAACCGGCGGCGAGAAGTGCTTTGCCGATAGCAAGACCGAGATTGTCATCAATACCCATGACCTCCCCGGTTGATTTCATTTCAGGCCCGAGCAAAGTGTCCACGCCGTCAAATCGGTCAAATGGAAAAACAGCTTCCTTTACCGCCCAATGGTCAATAGATACCTCTTTGTTAAGTCCAAGGTCGGCAAGGCTCATGCCCATCATGATTTTTGTTGCCAATTTTGCTAGGGGAACTCCAGTTGCCTTACTGACGAACGGTACTGTTCGGGAGGCTCGGGGATTGACTTCGAGAACATACAAAGTATCGTCTTTTACAGCATATTGGACATTCATCAGGCCGATGACGCCAAGCTCAAGGGCCATTGCCCGGCTGGCATGTGTGATTTCTTCTATAATCTCAGCAGAGAGTGAATGCGGCGGCAGCACACAGGCCGAATCGCCCGAGTGAATGCCCGCCTCTTCAATATGCTCCATGATTCCGCCGATGATGGTGGTTGAGCCGTCACAAATTGCATCGACATCGATTTCGGTGGCATCTTTGAGGAACTTATCTATTAAAATCGGATGCTCCTGAACCGTACCTTCAATCGATTTCATAAACTCTTTGATCGCTTCTTCATTGTAGGCAATGCGCATGGCACGTCCACCAAGCACGTAGGAAGGACGGATTACCACGGGATAACCAATGCGATTAGCAGCCTCGATGGCTTCTTCTTCGGTGAATACGGTGTCGTTTTCCGGCTGTCTGAGATCTAACTTATGTAAAAACCGCTGGAAGCGCTCCCGATCTTCGGCTCGATCGATTGCATCAGGCGGAGTACCGACAATCTTGACTCCAGCCTCTTCCAGAGGTACAGCCAGGTTCAGCGGAGTCTGTCCACCGAATTGAACAATAACTCCGTCGGGTTGTTCCAAATCGATTATGTTGAGCACGTCTTCTCGGGTTAGGGGCTCGAAATAGAGTTTGTCAGAAGTGTCATAATCGGTGGAAACTGTTTCCGGATTAGAGTTTATCATGATTGATTCGACCCCGATTTCACGGAGTGCAAAGGAAGCATGGACGCAGCAGTAGTCAAACTCTATTCCCTGTCCGATTCGGTTGGGGCCACCGCCGAGGATAATGATTTTTTTACGATCACTTCTGAGTGCCTCGTTTTCCTGCTCGTAGGTAGAATAGCAATACGGAGTGTACGATTCAAATTCAGCACCACAGGTATCTACCAGTTTATATACCGGGATAACCGTGTTGTTCAGGCGGAGATTTCTGATATCGTCTTCGGTGGTTCCAGTCAGGTGCCCTAACTGTTTGTCGGAAAACCCCATCTGCTTGCAGCTTTTTAAAAATCCTTGATCGAGACCTTTATAACCTTTTGCGCTGATCTGTTTTTCTGTGTCAACGATTTGCTGCAGGTTGTACAGGAACCAGGGATCAATCTGGGTCAGCTCATTGAGTCTTGCGAGGCTCATGCTTCTTTTCAGGGCTTCATGTAAAAAGTTCAATCTTTTTGAACTCGGTGTCACCAAACCGCTTTCCAAATCTTGGAGATCGAGATGGTCAAGGGTTTCTTTGCCATCACCACCAAATCCGAAACGACCGATTTCCAGTGAACGCATGCCTTTCTGGAAGGCCTCTTTGAAGGTTCGGCCAATGGCCATTGTTTCACCGACGGATTTCATGGAGGTGGTTAAGAAGTCATGGGCATCGGGAAACTTCTCAAAGGTCCAACGCGGGATTTTTACCACACAATAGTCGATGGTCGGTTCAAAGGAAGCGTAGGTTTCTTTGGTAATGTCGTTGGGGATTTCGTCAAGGGTATAGCCCACAGCCAGTTTGGCAGCGATCTTGGCAATAGGAAAGCCAGTTGCTTTTGAGGCAAGGGCAGAACTCCGGGAGACCCGTGGGTTCATTTCTATAACCATGAGTTCACCGTCCTCCGGGTTGACGGCAAACTGGACGTTGGAGCCGCCTGTTTCGACACCGATTTCTCGAATGATAGCTATTGCGGCGTCGCGCATGTCCTGATATTCCCGGTCGGTAAGCGTCTG
>JAQYVS010000224.1 GCA_030145365.1 Desulfofustis sp.
AACGTTTCTGAAATCGGCCTTCTTGCCACTATTATCAGTCAGGGTAGCATGATCCAGAACCTGCAACAATATATTATACATATCAGGATGCGCTTTTTCAATTTCATCCAGCAACAGAACGCTGTAGGGGTGCTTACGTATACCGTCCGTCAAAAGTCCCCCCTGCTCAAAGCCGATATAACCCGGAGGGGCACCTATCAGCCGGGCCACAGCGTGTTTTTCCATATACTCGCTCATGTCAAACCGCAGGAACTCAACACCCAACATTATCGCCACCTGCCGTGTTACTTCTGTCTTGCCGACTCCGGTAGGGCCGGTAAACAGAAACGAACCGACCGGTTTTCCTGGCGTTCCCAGACCTGCACGGGAACGCTGAATGGAAGTAACTAAAGATTTTATGGCTTCATCCTGCCCGAAAACGACTTCCTTGAGCTTATCATCAAGGGATTCCAGTTTTGCTTTGTCGGGTGTTGATACGCTGATGGCCGGGATTCTGGCCATTTTGGCCACAATTAGTTCAATATCCTTGGGGTTGATTTTCTTTCTGTGAGAACCACCTGCAAGTCTAACATACGCCCCGGCTTCATCGATCACATCAATGGCCTTGTCCGGCAGATAACGGTCATGGAGATATTTGGCGGAGAGTTCAGCCGCAGCTTTCAGGGCCGGATCGGTATAAACAATGCCGTGATGGTCCTCATAGCGAGATTTCAGTCCTTTCAAAATTTTAATGGTTTCGGGAACCGGTGGTTCGAAAATTTCAATCTTCTCAAAACGACGAGAAAGAGCCCGATCTTTTTCAAAAAAATTCTTGTATTCCTCAAAGGTGGTCGAACCGATACACCGCAGGTCACCGGTCTGCAAAGCCGGCTTCAATATATTGGATGCATCCATGGAGCCTCGGCTGGTTGCTCCGGCCCCGACAGTTGTATGTATCTCGTCAATAAACAAAATCGCATCTTTTTTCTTTTTCAATGCTGCCAGCACCCCTTTTAAGCGCTGCTCAAAGTCACCGCGGAACTTTGTCCCGGCCAACAGTCCGCCAAGATCAAGTGAATAGATGCGGACATCCTTAAGCAAATCAGGAATATCTCCTGCGTTTATCTTACGCGCCAACCCTTCGGCCATAGCGGTTTTCCCCACCCCGGGGTCACCGACATAAATCGGGTTGTTTTTACGTCGCCGGCACAACACCTGAATCGTCCGTTCGATTTCAAGCTTGCGACCGATCAGGGGATCAAGCTTTCCCTGGGCAGCCTGCTCGACAAGATCGACAGTGAAAAGTTCCAGGGGATCGGCTTTCTTTTTCTTGGCGTCCTTTGCGGTTCTTATCGGCCTATCCGGCTCATCTTTTAGAGGTATTTTGGAAACTTGATGGGAAACATAATTTAGAACATCTAGACGGGTAACACCCTCTGCATTCAAAAAATACTCGGCATGGGAATCTTTTTCCAGAAAAATCGATGCCAACATGTCACTGACCGAAACCTCTTGTTTTTCAGCCGAACGGACCTGATTTATCGCCCTTTGAATAACACGTTGAAAACCGACGGTCTGCTGCAGCACATATTCGTCCCCTTCGGGAAGGATTTCCATACGCTCATTGAAAAATGTCTCCAGGGAATTTTTAAGGTTCTCGATACTACCACCGCTGTTTTCAATGATTTCCACACCGTCGCTGTCGAACAGAATTGCAAACAGCAAGTGTTCAATCGAGACATATTCGTGGCGCCTTTTTTTTGCTTCTCTGACAGCAAGACCAAGCGTTTCGCTAAGTTGTTTATTGATCATGACTTATTCTTTCTCCATAGAGCATTTCAGAGGAAAGCCGTGTTCACGTGCTATGGCATGCACAGTTTCAACCTTGGTTTCAGATACCTCATATGTGTACACACCGCACAGACCTATCCCTTTACGGTGAACATTAAGCATAATATTAACGGCTTCCTCTGGCGATTTATTAAAAACAAGCATAAGGATTTCTACTACGAAATCCATTGTAGTATAGTCATCGTTGTGAAGCAAAACCCTGTACATGGGAGGTTCGCTAACGTCGTCCCGGATTTCGGAATCTACCTCCTCTTCCAACTCAGGGTTGTACTCACTCATGGAACCCTTCTCCCATCTGACCTATATATTGTTTTGCTATTTACACATAAATATAACAACTAATATCCGACCTTGTAAAGGGGCTAATCGAATAAAATCGTGTTGCCTGAATCTTGCATATGAAAGCCTCCGACTCGTGCAAGATTCAGGTGTTGCGATTTTATCAAATGTGCCTACCGGCCACAGCACTTTTTGAATTTTTTCCCGCTTCCGCAGGGACATGGTGCGTTACGGCCGACTTTTTCTGCGGTGCGCCGAACCGGTTTTTTCTTTGCAGGTTCTTCACCACCGGAAAATGTGAGATCCTGTTCCTTGGGCCGTTGTAAGTCAGTTATTCTTTCAGGTTCAGATATTTGAATTCTGAACAAAATGCCCAAGGTCTCTTCCCTGACCCTGGAAATCATGTCCTGAAACAGTTCAAACCCTTCCTTTTTATATACAATTAAAGGATTTTGCTGCCCGTAGCCCCGCAGACCAATACCCTCTTTTAGATGATCCATGCTAAGAAGATGGTCCTTCCAGAGGTTGTCTACGGTTTGCAGCATGATAATACGTTCCAGGTTTCTGAAATCATCAGTTCCAACTGCAGCCTCTCTTTCATTATATCTTTGGAAGCTAAAATCAGCAATCAACTCCGCCAGTCCTTCCCGGGTCAACCCGTTCAGGGTGTCGTCGTCCAGACTGCCCAGGCGAAAGTTAAACTGCTTGAAGACCGCTTCATTAATCCCTTTCCAGTCCCATTCTTCAGCCAGGGCCCTGTCATCGACAAATAAATCTGCGACCTCCTCAGCCTTTTCCCTGATCATGTCTTCAATGGCCGGTTTCAGACTTTTGTCAGCGAGAGTTTCACGGCGTTGCCGGTAAATAACTTCACGCTGTTGATTCATGACATCATCATATTCTAACAGTTGTTTACGAATATCGAAATTGTGGCCTTCGACCTTGCTTTGGGCACTCTCAATGGCCCTGCTGATGATGTTGGCCTCGATGGGCTCGTCCTCCTCCATACCCAATTTGTCCATAATACTGGTTATACGTTCCCCTCCGAATATCCGTAAAAGATCGTCCTCCAAGGCCAGATAGAATCGGGACGAACCGGGATCGCCCTGCCGTCCGGACCGGCCTCTGAGCTGATTATCGATACGTCTGCTCTCATGCCGTTCAGTTCCAATGATATGAAGGCCGCCACGGTCGGTCACACCTTCTCCCAGTACGATATCAGTTCCGCGACCGGCCATGTTGGTTGAAATCGTAACCGAACCTTTCTGTCCTGCCATGGCAATGATCTCAGCTTCCCCTTCGTGGTTTTTGGCATTCAATACCGTATGTTTGATGCCTCTTTTTTTTAATTTTTTAGCTAAACTTTCGGAAATGTCAATGGAGATGGTGCCGACCAGCACAGGTTGCCCTTTTTTATTAAGTTCGACGATTTCATCCATGACCGCATTGAATTTCTCTTTCCGGGTTTTGTAGATCACATCCGGATTATCGGTTCTTATCATGGGTTGATTGGTAGGAATAATCAGGACATCAAGGTCATATATCTTTTTAAATTCAGCAGCTTCTGTATCGGCCGTACCGGTCATTCCGGACAGTTTGTTGTACATTCTGAAATAATTCTGAAAGGTAACAGTGGCCAGGGTCTGATTTTCGTTTTCTATTTTGACGTTTTCTTTGGCTTCCAGCGCCTGATGCAACCCTTCACTGTAGCGGCGTCCGGGCATCAGGCGGCCGGTAAATTCATCGACAATGATCACTTCATTATTTTTGACGATATAGTCAACATCACGTTTAAACAGGGTGTGAGCTTTTAGGGCCTGGTTAATATGATGCAGCCGTTCAATATTTCTGTGATCGTAGAGATTATCAACCTTAAGCATCTGTTCTGCTTTAGCAATTCCTTCTTCTGTCAGCATGGCTGACCGGGCTTTCTCATCCAGTGTATAGTCACGATCAAGAACCAGTTGAGGAATTATACCGTT
>JAQYVS010000255.1 GCA_030145365.1 Desulfofustis sp.
AAAGAAATATCAAATTGCAGGAAACCCTGAAGGATATTAAGGGAAAATATGGGGATAATGTCATATCCAAGGGGATAAAGAAGTAATAGTTATAACGTTCACAAGCAAGCATACTATCTAGTATAATTGTCAGTCGGGTTATGTAATATTGACCCTCGATTAAACACGTTTACTATCCTATTATACGGAGTTTCTTTTATGGCTAAAAATACCAGAATGATTGACGGCAACGAGGCTGTAGCAGCTGTTGCCCACAAGATCAACGAAGTGATCGCGATCTATCCGATCACCCCCTCTTCTCCAATGGGTGAACATGCCGATGCCTGGTCAGCCCGGGGAGAAAAGAATATTTGGGGAACCATCCCTGATGTAATGGAAATGCAAGCTGAAGGCGGCGCGGCAGGCGCAGTGCATGGTGCACTGCAAGCTGGTGCATTAACAACCACTTTCACAGCATCACAGGGTCTTTTGTTGATGCTTCCCAATATGTATAAGATTGCCGGCGAATTGACTCCGACCGTCTTTCACATTGCTGCCCGCTCACTAGCCGCCCAGGCTCTGTCCATCTTCGGAGATCACTCCGATGTCATGGCCGCCCGAGCTACGGGATTCGGTATGCTGGGTTCTGGCTCCGTTCAGGAAGCCCATGACTTTGCAGCCATCTCAACGGCAGCTAGTTTGGAATCCCGCATTCCTTTCCTTCATTTCTTTGAGGGTTTCCGGGTCTCCCATGAGATCAACAAAGTGGAAATGCTTTCTGATGAGGTCCTGGAAGAATTGCTTTCAGAAGAAGCAGTCATGGCGCACCGCAATCGGGCATTAAATCCTGAAAAGCCTGTCATTCGTGGTACTGCCCAGAACCCGGATGTCTATTTCCAGGCTCGCGAGACTGTCAATCCATATTATGACAAGGCTCCTGGAATCGTACAGGAGGCCATGGATAAGTTCAAGAAACTCACCGGCCGGGAATATAAATTATTTGATTATGAAGGCGCGGAAGACGCTGAACGTGTGATTGTGATTATCGGCTCCGGCGGAGATGTGGCTGCAGAAACTGCCAAATTCCTTCAAAAAGAAGATGATCAAAAAGTTGGTGTAGTGCGGGTACGTTTGTACCGGCCGTTCTCCATCAAACATTTTGTGGAAGCATTGCCAGCCACCACCAAGGTAGTCGCGGCGCTGGACCGCACCAAGGAACCAGGCTCCGCTGGCGAGCCCCTCTATCAAGACGTTGTAACGGCGATTATTGAGGGCATCAACGATGGTATTGCTCCTTTCAAAACTGCACCCCGGGTGATTGGCGGTCGCTACGGCCTGTCCTCCAAGGAATTTACTCCCGGTATGGTCAAGGGCATCTTTGATGAAATGAGTAAGGAACAGCCAAAGAGTCATTTCACGATCGGAATCAATGATGATGTCACCCACACCAGTCTCGATTACGACCCCTGCTTCCTGATAGAAAGCGATGATGTCATTCGCAGTGTCTTTTTCGGATTAGGGTCAGATGGAACTGTGGGCGGCAACAAAAACTCGATCAAAATTATCGGCACTCAGACTGAAAATTACGCCCAGGGTTACTTTGTGTACGACTCCAAAAAAGCTGGCGCGAAAACAATTTCCCACCTGCGATTTGGCCCCGAGCCCATCAAGTCACCCTATATTATAGAAGTTGGCCAGGCCGACTTTGTGGCCTGCCATCAGTTCAGTTTCCTTGAGCAGATTGACATGCTCAAATATGTCAAACCTGGCGGAACTTTCCTGCTCAACAGTATGTTTGGCCCGGATGAAGTCTGGGATAATCTGCCAAAAGATTTCCAGGTAGCGGTTCTAGAAAAAGAAGCTGATTTTTATATTGTTGATGCTTACAAGATTGCTGAAGGAGTTGGACTTGGCACCCGTATCAACACTGTGATGCAGACCTGTTTCTTCGCTATCAGCGGTGTTCTTCCCAAGGACCGGGCAATTAAAGAGATCAAGGTCATGATCAAAAAGAGCTACGGCAAGAAGGGTGAGGAAGTTGTCAAAATGAACAACGCCGCCGTGGATAAAGCTCTGGAGAACATGTTTAAGGTTGAGATGCCTTCCAAAGCGAACAGCACTATGAAAATGAGACCTCCCGTTCCCGAGGATTCCCCCGAGTTCGTAAAGAACGTGATCGGGACCATCATCAAAGGCGAAGGTAATGACCTACCCGTCAGTGTCTTCTCTGAGGATGGCACATTCCCGGTGGGCACAACCCAGTTCGAAAAACGAAACATCGCCCTGGAAATACCAGAATGGAACCCAGATACCTGCATTCAATGCAACAAATGTGCTTTTGTATGTCCGCATGCAGTTATCCGCCCCAAAGTTTACGATGCCGAATTATTGAATGATGCACCGGAGACCTTTAAATCGATTGATGCAACTGGACGGGAATTTAAAGATATGAAATTCACCATCCAGGTAGCGCCAGAGGATTGCACTGGATGTTCCCTGTGTGTCAGCGCTTGTCCGAAAACTGATATTGAGAATCCCGCGCTGAAGATGGTGGACCAAGCGCCTCTTCGTGAAACGGAATCGGTGAACTGGGATTTCTTCAAATCAATCCCTAATCCCGATCGCACCACCCTAAAACTGAGCCGCCCCAAGGACTCTATGTTCCTCGAGCCCCTATTCGAGTTCTCCGGCGCCTGCGCCGGATGTGGGGAGACTCCTTATGTGAAACTGCTCAGTCAGCTCTATGGCGACCGAAGTTTGATCGCCAATGCAACGGGGTGCTCCTCTATTTACGGCGGCAACCTGCCCACCACCCCCTGGAAAGTCAATGAAGATGGCCGCGGCCCGACCTGGAGCAACTCCCTCTTCGAGGACAATGCTGAATTCGGTCTTGGTATGCGCCTGACTGTAGACAAACAAAAAGAATATGCAACCGAATTGCTGCCGCAATTCAAGGATGTCATCGGTCAGGATCTGATCGACGAGATCCTCAACGCAGATCAGACCACTGAAGAAGGTCTAAACAAACAGCGGGACCGGATCGATTCCTTGCGCGAGAAGATGAAAGGCCAGGAAGGCCGAAAAGCCAAAGACCTGCTCAGTATCGCGGACAAATTGGCGCGCAAAGATGTCTGGATCGTAGGCGGCGACGGTTGGGCTTATGACATCGGCTATGGCGGTCTGGATCACGTCCTGGCTACCGGCCGCAATGTCAACGTCCTGGTTTTGGACACCCAGGTGTACTCCAACACTGGCGGCCAATCCTCCAAAGCCACACCGATGGGTGCGGTTGCCCGTTTCGCTGAAAGCGGCAAGGGTATCCCCCGCAAAGATCTGGGCATGATGGCCATGAACTACGGTTATGTGTATGTAGCCCAGGTAGCCATGGGATCTAGCGACACACAGACTTTGAGAGCATTCCGCGAAGCGGAGGCTTTTGACGGCCCGTCCCTGATACTGGCTTATAGCCCCTGTATCGAACACGGCATTGACATGGCAAAAGGTTTGGATCAGCAGGATCTGGCAGTAAAGTCTGGAATGTGGCCCCTGTTCCGCTTCAACCCCAATCGGGCTGACGAGGGCAAGAACCCGCTCCAGCTGGATTCCAAAGCTCCCAGCATTCCCCTGACGGAATTTGCATACAACGAGCTGCGATACCGCTCATTGTTGAAAAGCAACGAAGAACGGGCCGGGAAACTCATGAAAGCTGCACAGAAGCAAGTTAACAAGCGCTGGTCACTGTACGAACAAATGGCCAAGATGGATTACAGCCTGGAAGAGGAAACAGATTAAGTTTAGTTTCAATCTTATTTAACATTAAAGCTCCCGGTGGAATATATCTCCGGGAGCTTTTTTTTATATTGTTTTTTTCAATCCGATCCGCTTACTTAATGGTAGAGCTGTCTTGTTCATTATTCTCTTGTGTTGGAAACAATAAGCCATGATACGATATTAAGTAGCAAATAAAATAATCACTTGCCCCGTTTTTGGTTGGTGATCAATTTAAATACCTTGCACCCTCATTGTTTGTCCACTTGAACCAGGTCGCCATTTAGGTCTGATATCACTCTACTTTGTGTGAAAAAGGAAATAAAATATAATGTTCAAACGAATACTTGTTCCTTTAGATGGATCGAAAACTTCAGAAAGGGTATTGCCCACAGTCATCGCAGA
>JAQYVS010000284.1 GCA_030145365.1 Desulfofustis sp.
GACAGTCTCGGCAGGCTCTACTCCGATAAAAAAAGGCGACCCGAAGGCCGCCTGTAAATGACAAATTCAAGGGGTCAGCGTACTTGAACCCCGCTCATCAATCTCATCTCATCATTACGGAAATGGAGTTGCACTATGCCACGCATACCAAGAGTTGTTGTTACGTAATATTCAAGTACTCTGACCCTTTGAATTTTGCTGGACAAAATATGTAAACAGGCCTCGTTTGTTTAGAATCATTTGCGTGACCAAGGCTAGCAGGATGCCGCCAACACCTGACATAAGCGCCAGGATGTATTTGTTTTCCAGCAATGTGAGTATTTCTGTCATTTTATTACGCTAACGCGACGTATCAGCGGCGCGGCTTGTCCGCGTCCGGTTGCATACGATTGTTATGTATGGTTTGGCATGCATTAAGGATGAAGCACAATGCGATAATGCGTCTTCCCGCTTCTTAATCTAGCGATAGCCTTATTTATGTCATCAAAACTGAATTTCTCGATTACTGGTTTAATGTCGTGGAGGCGGGCAAATTCAAGCATCTTGGCAATGCTTGAAGGGCTGCCAACCGGAGAGCCAGATACCGAATGTTGGCCCATGATAAGTAAAAACACATTGATATCAAGTGGATCTAAAGTCGCACCGACAAAGTGTAAACGGCCGCGGGGTTTCAGTGTACTGAGATAGAGATTCCAGTCTAGCTTAACGTTGACCGTTGAAATGACCAGGTCAAATCGACCTGCTGCAGCTTCAATTTCACTCTGATCGCGGGAGTTCAATGTATCGTGTGCACCCAGGCTTAGAGCTTCTTTCTTTTTGTCTTCGCTAGAGGTAAATGCCGTCACTTCGCAACCCCATGCATTTAGAAACTGTAGCGCGAGATGACCCAAACCACCGATGCCAATGACCGCAACTTTGTCGGTGGGTTTTATATCATACTGAACCAGCGGATTAAAAACGGTAATACCTCCGCAAAACAGCGGGCCGGCAGATTCCAGCTCAATTCCATCCGGAATAGGAACCACACTGTTAGCGTCCGCGCGCACCTTGTCGGCAAAGCCGCCGTGATGACCGATAATGGTTGGCTGTGCGGTTGCGCACAGATTATGATCGCCACTATGACAAAGCTCGCATTCGTTGCAATAGCCCGCATGCCAACCTAGTCCCACTATTTGGCCGACCGTCAAATGTTTAACATGCCCGCCGACTTTCGTAATCTTTCCTACCACTTCGTGCCCGGGCACGATGGGATATTGGGTCATTCCCCAGTCATTATCGATGACACTCAGATCGCTATGGCAAATACCAGAGTAGTGGACATCAATTTCAACCTCATGGGCTTTTAACTCACCTGGATCATACTCGAAGGGTTTAAGTTCTCCCTGGGGTTCAAATGCTGCAAAGGCTTTTATCATGATTGATTCCCTCCTAAAAGGAACAAATGGGGCGGAACAAATGGGGCCGGATACATTTTTCATACAAGAGGTGTGTGCCACTACATTAGACCTAAAAATGTATCCGGCCCGATTTATTGAGCTAATTATGCTCTGACACCTCTTTCTTGATACTCAATATCCTGTCTTGATCACGTAACAGGAATAACGTCAAACAGGCTGCCAACATAGGCCAGGCTGCAAAGAACAACAAGCCTGGTCCCTCAAAGGGTGCGAGATACTGC
>JAQYVS010000288.1 GCA_030145365.1 Desulfofustis sp.
GTCACTTTGTCGGCATCGCCCACCACATGGTTGTTGGTCAGGATGTAACCATCCCTGGAAATAATGAAACCGGAACCCTGGCCCACCATACGCTGCTGTTGCTGAGGAGTCTGGAACTGTCGAGATTGTCCCGGAAAGGATGGGCCGAAGAAACGCCTGAAAAAATCGTCGCCAAAAGGACTGCCTTCACCAAAAGGCGAGGAAGACCCCATTGCCGGCTGGCTCTGCAAGGTTTTCTCCACCTGGATAAACACTACCGCCGGTGAAACCTTTTTTGCAACTGATGCAAACGCCTTGCCGGTCCGGCGGAGGTTTTCAATGGCTTTTTCCTGGGCATGGACCGGGGTGACCGCCATGGTCAAGGTCAACAAAAAGAGTATCTTGAACCCTCTTATAAAATCATTGCCTTGAATCCTTCCTTGTCCTCTGTTGATATTCATACAACACATGATGATCAACCCTCCTTTTTGATCGAGTTTATCTTTCTTTATTTCGGTTTAATTTTCCGTGCCTGTGGTTTTTTTTCGCATGGCGTTTGCGTAGATAATCCTTAAGCTGACGGCATGCTACGCCAAAAGCAATATGAATGCCGAAATAGAGATTTTCACCAGAGCTTTTTCCTCCATCTGTCTGGTGTTTTGCTGTAATTGTCTTGCCGTCTGTTTTAAGGTTTATATTTATATTGTATCTGTGCTTCTGATACTCGCGTGGATTAAGTTCATCCACAACAACTCTGACATGTTCAATATGTTTGCTAAAGACGATAAGTTTTGCGGCAACCCTTCTGATATACTCCCGGACAGCTTCCGAACCGGATTTATGACGAAAAGTGATAGTAAGCGGAAACGGCAGGTTGGGCATATAATTTGCCGTAAATTCAAACGGGTTGTGAAGGCGATCAATATAAGACAGCGTTATCTGTCGTGCTTTGGCGATGAGATCATCTATTTCAAATGGTTTTGCAAGGATTGCGACAGCACCCAGCTGTTCAGACCTTTTAATGATTTTTTCATCAGGAAAAGCGGTAAGCAAAATAATCGGCGGAAAATCCAAAAATTCGCTGAGGGTTTCAAACACCTCTAAACCGGATTGGCCCGGCATTCGAATGTCCGATATGATCAGATCATATACCTGTGCTGATGGAACAAGCTCGAGCAAACCAAGTTTTTCCAACAGCTCGGTTCCGCTGGCGCATTCGCCAACCTCATACCCTTCACGTTTCAATGACCACGCCAGCATTTTTCTCATTTCAAAGTCATCTTCAGCCAAAAGGATACAGCGTCTTCTGCTACTGGATGAAATTTGGGATCGATTATCAGGCGCTATGTTTTCGAGATGTTTCATGTAAAGCCTGCCCCCTTATTATGACCAAAAGGTTTTTATCAACTATTGACCTATGTAACAGCAAGCAGTGTGCCAACACTGGTTATACAAAGATATCAACCAATTATACTACTTTCGGAGTGTGGCATAATGCCCCGCCAAGGAAAAATGCCCCGGATATTACGGCAATACATGCCAAAATTTGTTGGTTATCAGGAAATGAACAAATTGGTTGAATCAGGGGAAGGAATCGGGAAAAAGGGAAAGAATACTAAAAAAGATTCCAGTTTAATTGTTACGCTTTTCCGTAGCGCCGGAGTTTGCGATACAGGGTTTTTCGGTCCATTCCCAGCACGCGCGCCGCAAGGGTCCGGTTGTCTCCGACGGTTTTAAGGACGTGCAGGATATAGCGTCCTTCGACCTCTTCCATAGAAACAAGCTCGGCTGGATTATGGCCGCTGATCAGGATGTGATCGTTTTGATAGGCCCGAATTTTTTTGGGAAGATCTTCAACTGTAATTTTATCAAAACGTGTCAGAACGACCGCATGTTCAACCGCATTGCGCAATTCACGCACGTTGCCGTGCCAGTCATAAGTCAATAATTTTTCTGCGGCCTTATCTGTTATCCCGTCAACTTTTTTGCCGGATCTCCCGGCAAAATATTTGATGTAATGCTGTGCAAGCAAAAGGATGTCTGTCCCCCGCTCACGAAGTGGCGGGACCTCAACCCGAATGACGTTCAGGCGGTAAAACAGGTCCTCCCGAAAGCATCCTTCTTCAACAGCGGATTCCAGGTCGCGATTTGTTGCGGATACAAGGCGGACATCAAAAGAGTGTTCTGAATTTCCTCCAATCGGTCGCACGCTACGCTCCTCAAGCGCACGCAGCAACTTTGGCTGCAATAAAACAGGCATTTCTCCAATTTCATCAAGAAATAGGGTTCCTCCGTCAGCCTGTAAAAAAAGGCCTTTGTGGTCTTTTTTTGCGTCTGTAAAAGCGCCGCGTTTATATCCAAACAGTTCGCTTTCAAGAAGGGTTTCAGGAAGAGCAGAGCAGCTAACGGCAATAAAGGGAGCGGATTCTTGCCGTTTCTGCCTGTGCAGCGCCCTTGCGATCAACTCTTTGCCGGTTCCGCTTTCTCCGGTTATCAGTACCGAGGCTTCGCTATCAGCCAAACGGTCAAGCTGCGCAAACAGCTTCTGCATGGGCGGGCTGTTTCCGATAATTTCATCATAACTGTGAAATCTCTTTACCGATTCGCTGAGAGTTCTTACCTGTTCCTGCAAACGGCGATGTTTCAATGCCCGCTGGAGACAAAGGGCCAGTATATCCAGATCTATTGGTTTGGCAACAAAATCGTAGGCCCCGGCCCGCATGGCGTCAACAGCTGCTTCTATGCTGCCGAATGCGGTCATCACCACCACGGGCACATCCGAACGGTTGGCCGCAATTCGCTCACAAAGCTCGATGCCATTCATACCGGGCAGCCTCAGATCGGTCAGAATTACATCGAAATCTTTATTCTTGATATTTTCAAAGGCCTCGCCCGCCGAGGTGTACCAGGAGGGGTCAAATCCACGCCGGCGAAGATCAGCTTCAAGCATCTCACACATACTTTGATCGTCATCTATGATCAGGATTCTTCCATGCATTCGCTGGCCTCCACCGGTAAGAAGATTTTAAAACAGGCGCCTTCTCCGACTTT
>JAQYVS010000293.1 GCA_030145365.1 Desulfofustis sp.
AGAAATGTACCTATATTCATCAATACAAACTACATTTCGTATTTCTAAAGTTATTTCGGATGGTTACTTTCCTGTGTCAAGTTTGAAACCAAATCTGAGCTAATATATCCCTATTGATTTTGTGGTGATTTAGCTAGAAGGGGTTGGGAGAAGTACCACAATGAGGTGGTTTGGTAGGGTGGACTGAAACTGCAGATGTCTTGCCAACATCTTGAGTTTTGTCATACAAAATATGACTTAACATATCCACTGGCAATCTTGATACTTCAGGAAGGATTCACAACTCAACATGTATAGACATCAATACTTTTAGTTTTATCTCAGCACCTCTTTCAGTGGCATTCCCTGCGCTGCACCGGGCGGAGTCATGCCCATGAAAACGGCGATTGTTGGTGCCACATCCACCGGATGAACCAGGCGATGGATCGCTTGCGCATCGATACCCGGCCCGGCAAAGATAATCGGCACATGGGTATCGTAACGCCAGGGAGATCCGTGCATGTTGGGAATAGCCCCTTCATCGAACAGAAACCAGTAAGGTTCTTGGATGATGTAAATATCACCGGAACGGATAACGTTCTGATTGCGGCGTACCTGCTTGAGCAATGGATTACCCTTTTGCGTGGTCAGGCTCTTGGTGGATACTGCCAGATTTATACCATCGGATTCGGTAAGCACATCTGCAATCATTTGTTCTACCTGAGCATAATCCAGTTTCGCGGCAACAATTTTCTCATCATTCAGATAGATGTAGGGCCGGTAGAAAAAGCGGACAATCTCATCAATGCCGAGCAGCTGCCCTGCTTGGTTGGCCTTGGCCACAATTTCTTCCGGAACGAGACGTCCTGCATCATAGCCAAGTTCGGTCATGTACTCCGGCATGTCTGCTATACCGTGGTCCGCGGAGAGCACGATCAGTGTATGCTTGAGTCCTACGGTTTTGTCGATAAATTTGAGCAGATCTGCCAGAGTGCGATCGAGTTGACGGATGACTTCTTCATTTTCCAAGCTGGAAGGGCCGAAAAAATGGTTGATTGCATCCACACCGGAAAAACTGATCGACAGGTAGTCTGGAATTGCATCCTGTCCTATCTGTTCATTGATGATGAGTGCTTTGGAAAAATCAAGCAGCAGCTGGTCACCGATCGGGCTGGCCACCAGTTGCGTGAAGAGCAATTTATTATCAACCTCACCAAAACGATGGGGAAAGGTACGCCCATATCCTTTCAGGTCCATTTCATAAGGACGGTCATCCTGCGCTGCCAAAAGGTAAGTGGACATATCAGATGAAAGTGTCCATTTGGTACCAGCATATTTTTCAGACTTTCGTTGTTCGTTCCAACTCCTGGCCCAATCCGGGTAGGCGTCATAATAGTAACTGCTGGTGATGAAATCGCCATTATCGGAAGAGAACCAGAATGCCTTGCCGGTTTTGCCTGCCATCGCTACGGCACTACGGTCCTTGCCGGAAACCCCGAAAACCTTGGCACGGCCACCATAGTAGGCTGCCAACCCGTCGCTAAAGGTAGGGGCCAGGATTGCCATGGGAGAGCGGCCCTCGGTGCGCGCAAGTTTCTGGGCCGGATCTACTTGCTCTCCTTTGATTACTTCATCTCTGGTTGGCAGCAGCGGAGCGGCGGCATCTTCAATGTTGTAGGCCAGTTCCTTTGCTTCGCGGTCGAACCATACATTACCGATCATGCCGTGCTGTGACGGGAAGGTGCCGGTGGCCAGCGTCGTATGGCCAACAATGGTCTCGGTGTTGGCATACTGGTACTGCGCATTGGTGTAGATGGTGCCTTGCTTCAGCAGGTAACGAAAACCTTCATCTCCAAAACCTGCCTGGTAACGATTGAGCAGGTCACCACGCAGCCCGTCAACGGTGATTTGCAACACGAGTCTGACGTCCGGGTCGGACTGTGCGTTGGCGATGATGGGATTTCCACCGAAGAGTGTTGCCATGATAACGAAAAGGAAAAGATTGACGTAGTGCATAATCATCACCTAGGGTTATTGTTTATAGTTAAATGTTTCTGATTGTAGAAATTATATTTTTCTGAAGGAAAAGTGACCATTTTAACCTGCCAATTAAATGATACCAAGATAATATTGGATTCCTTGATTATTGGTAAATATCAAAGTCAACATATCTTGCCAACATCTTCAGTTTTGTCATACAAAATTAGACTCAACATATCCACTGGCAATTTTAATACTTCAGGAACCATTCACGAGTGTAAATGGATAGCAGACATTGATATTAGCTAAAGCCCTGCATATGAAATGCCCCCCGATAAAATAGGGGGCATTGAACAAGTCTTTTCTATTTGACACTGTCAGACATATCAGCAGGAATCGAAACTGTTAAAAATTGTATTGTATCCCCAGTTTTAAGGTTTATGGCTTTCACTTGTCAGCCGAACCCCCAATGGGCCTCTGGGGAGATAAAATTCAAAGATGTGCCCGTCTCGAA
>JAQYVS010000371.1 GCA_030145365.1 Desulfofustis sp.
TTTTGTCCATGGAAATCGACGCGACTGCCCTGTCCGTCATGAAGCGGTTAAAAACATTGTTTGACCCCAACAACATCCTAAACCCGGGCAAGATTTTTCCTGACAGCATCGCATAATACAAACTCTGAATGAGGTTATCAGGAAACATCTATAGTTTGTGCATAGCCGAGTACAATGAGACCTTACCCCTGCCAATCCTATTTGACTGCTTCCTTCCTATCCCATAGAATGAGAAAAGATCGTTCTATGGGATGTTTACGATAAATCTCAACCTGTCTAAATTATTTACAGGTTGGGGGTGCCAATACGAACCTTTCTGTTTCCTCCCTTCAATAACTATTCTATTAATGATATAACTAAATTAAGTCGAATGTTTTTGGAGTGATCTTGTAGCACAAACCAGTTGCAATGAAACAAAAAAAAACTACAGTTTCATCAAAGAAGCATCTTGTCAAAACACAACGAACCTCCAGGCTTGCCGGCAAAGCTTCACAAAAATCCATCAATTATTATTTTGATATTCTGGATAACCTGGATGCGATCATCTTTGTCGTAAACATGCAATCGCATGAAATCCTGTATGCAAATAAAAACGCCCTAAGCCTTTTAGGCAATTTCACCGGGAAGACCTGTTGGCAGTTTCTGCAAGGAGATGTGTCTGGGCCTTGCTCCTTTTGTTCCACCAGGTATCTCCTCAATAGTGACGGAACGCCTCATGGAAGCCTGAGCTATGATATTCAGAACACTGTCACCAGTGGATGGTATAATGTTCATGAGAGATCTGTCAACCTGCCGGACGGACGATCCGTTCGTATCCACCTTGCCACAGACATTACCGACAAGAAAAAGACCGTTGATAAACTCAAAAAGAGTGAGGAAAAGCATCGTACTGTAGCTGATTATACATATGACTGGGAATGCTGGTTAAATGAAAAAAGAAATTTTGAATATATCTCCCCTTCGTGTCAAAGGATAACCGGTCATTATCGGGAAGAATTCCTGGCTGATCCATCCCTGCTGAAAAAGATCATTCACCCGGAAGACAGATCCAAGTTTATTCGCCACCAGGACAAGGCATTTCAATCCCCCCGTTCCAGTCACCTGGAATTCCGAATCATATCCAGAGACGGGACAATAAAGTGGATATCCCACTACTGTCAGCCTGTTTACGGTGAGGGCGATTCTTTTCGTGGCAGACGGTCTAGCAATCGGGATATTACCGAGAAAATAGAAGCGGAAACCAAGACGAAACTGAATGCACTGCGGCTCTCAACACTGATCAGTCTCTATGAAAAAAAAGAACTAGACATAGAAGAAATCTGCGATTTTGTTCTCGAGTCTAGCCTTCCCATTACATCGAGCTCCATAGGATTTTTAGGGTTCCTGAACGAAAATGAATCTGTGGTAACGATCCACGCATGGTCCCAAAAAGTCATGCGGGAATGCTCTATTAGAGAGAAATCTATCGAATTCAATGTGCTCAAGGCCGGAGTATGGGGCGAAGCTGTACGGCAGAGGCAACCTTTCGTGATCAACGATTTCTCTCTCGACTCACCTCTCAAAAAAGGTACACCCGAAGGTCATGTGGATGTCGATCGATTCCTGGCAGTTCCTTTGCTGTCTAATAATAAGGTTATTGCTATAGTTGCTGTAGGCAATAAGGAAGAACCCTATACTAATGGCGATGCTGACCAACTCAAGCTTCTCCTTGAGGGAATGTGGCAAATCCTCCAACGAAAAAAGGCCGAGAAGGAAGTTTTTAAACAATCGGAAAAGATCAGGCATTTTGCCGGTGCGGTAGCACATGACCTGAAAAGTCCGGCAATTTCCGTTTGCGGGTTAGCCAAAATACTGAAGGATAAATATGTCAATATTCTGGATGAACGAGGCCTGAAGTATTGCGAGCAGATCATGAAAAGCTCGGAACAAATATCATCACTTGCCGAGGATATCAACTCCTATATCACCACGCGGGACACCCCTTGTGATTTTAAAGTGCTGGAATTGAAGGAAATATGGAGCACTGTCAGAGGGGAATTTATGCTACAACTCCAGGATAGAAATATCAGCTGGGTTGAGTCGGGCATGGAGTTTATTGAAATTGTTGGTAGCAGGATCGGGATGCTGCGCATTTTCAGAAACTTAGTCGAAAATGCTCTCAAGTACGGAGGTGAGTCCCTGTCTGAAATAACTATGGGATACAAAACGTCGGAAGAATACCATATCTTGATGGTGGGAAATAACGGTGCCGGAATCCTTGAAGAAGATGAGGAGGTCATTTTTCAGGAGTTCAAGAGGAAGCCGAAAAGTCCACAGGTGTACGGATCCGGATTGGGCCTGGCCATCGTCAAGGAGATCGCCAAAAAACATAAAGGCCGATCCTGGCTCGAAAAAGGCAGCGATGGCGGGCCCGTTTTTTGCGTGTCTATTGCCAAGGACCTTTAAACGTAGAAAAACATTTCGTGGGACCTTACGTAAAGGTTGATTTTCAAGCCCCATCTGATCGGTTCACTTGTAACTTTTTGATTCGGCATATTTTCCCTTGATTAATATTGCCAATGGCAAGGTATGATGAACTCGTAAAAAGTCGAAATCTCCAAAACCGGTGACGCTAACTCAACAAGTTACGACACGAAAAATCCTTTTTTGGGACTTTTTACGAGACCATCAGGTATCATTTCTGGCGATTTAGTCAGATCGCATATGTTCTGCGACAGGGTCAGATTTGCATTGAACACGAATTTCAAAAATCATTTACGAGAAACGGTTGAGCTTCCACCTGCCAACCCTAATCTTTTGTCTGTCTGTGCCGATAAGAGGTGTCTACTGTGCACCTCTAATTTCTGACCCTATTTATTAAGGTGCAGTAGTTCAGATTGACCTTGTCACTACCACCTCTCGAGTATTCCACTCGTGCTGTCTGTCTTAAGTGTATTGTAAAAACAGGAAATTGGGAATACTCATGATCTGTCAGGCAATGAATGTTCCCTGATTGCCGCTGCTGTTCTGATTGCGATTTGATTGAATGTAGTATTCCAGCTGTTCATTTTGGGTTGGGGTCAAGGCGTCGAACTTGATACAGCGTCTTCTGGCCTTGGTGGTTCTGGAAACAGTGCTTCCGGGATCGGCAATATCTATGACGGAAGTACAGAGAATCCTGTTGATATGCATTTCTTTATTGCAGCACATGACATCCAGTTCAAAAAATATGTCGTTGATCCTCTTTAGCTCTGGAGAGTAGAGAAACGAAAGCCCTCCCGGGCCTATATCACGCACTTGGCCGAAGATTTCTTCATTAAAGATAATTGTGTTATATTGAGGTGACACCC
Source organism: Desulfofustis sp. (assembly GCA_030145365.1). Lineage (GTDB taxonomy): Bacteria > Desulfobacterota > Desulfobulbia > Desulfobulbales > Desulfocapsaceae > JABDQA01. Next base: position 3,330 of record JAQYVS010000371.1, read on the forward strand.
GCTTGTATTTTCTTCTTTCCATAGAGTTTGTTGATTTCACGGGAGTAATTATTTTTTGGTCTGATGTAAATTGCTTGAAAAAATTTTTCATTGTCCCACCCCCTGTTGGTAAGATTGGTGCGACTGCCGAAGAAAGTCATCAACAGTTGATAAGTTTTATATAGCAGGTCTGGGGAAAGAATCATATAGGTATTAATACCTATTCTTTACTGGAAAAGCGTGTTTCGCCCTGGTTGCCCTTATCCTCCTCATGAAGCGATTGGGTCAAGTCTACCGTTGACTCTTCTAACAAAAAATACACCAGATGAATGGGTAATTCTCACGTTAATGTTTCCACATCGAAGGTCTGAATATTTTCCCAACCCTGCAATTAAACATAACTACTGT
>JAQYVS010000013.1 GCA_030145365.1 Desulfofustis sp.
TCCCCGTCTTTCGGATTTATCAGATCAAACTCCAATCTGGTACCAAAGGCGGTCTCCTCAGCAAAGCTTAAAAAATATTTGTCTCGTTTCTTTTTTATTGTGCTGATCGGATAAAACTGTTCAAGAAGCTCTGGTCCTGTATAGCCAAGAGCCTTGAGCAGTGATGTAACGGGAAACTTTCTGCGTCGATCGATGCGTACATGCAGGACATCTTTTATATCAAATTCGAGATCTATCCAGGAGCCACGTACCGGAATAATCCGGGCCGAATAGAGTAATTTACCACTGGCATGGCTTTTACCCTGGTCGTGGGTGTAAAAAAGTCCCGGAGATCTCTGCAACTGAGAAACGATAACCCGTTCGGTTCCGTTTATCACATACACACCGTCGGCTGTCATCAGCGGCAGAGAACCAAAAAAGACCTCCTGCTCCTTGATGTCGCGGATCGACTGTACCCCAGTCTCCTCATCGACATCAAAAGTGATCAACCGCACAACAATTTTCAGCGGTATCTCATGGGTCATACCTCGCTGCTGACATTCCTGAACTGTATATTTGGGTTCACCAAATTTATATCGAACAAATTCCAGAGAGCAAATGCCGTTAAAATCGTTGATTGGAAATATTTCTTTGAGGATGGACTGGAGCCCTATATCCTCGCGTTCATCAGCCTCGATATTCATCTGCAGGAAATCTTCGTAGGATTTTCTCTGCATTGAAATCAGATGAGGCGGTTCCAGGATGCTGGTTACGCTGGCAAATTGCTTTCTGACTCTTTCCATGTTTTTCCTCGAGGTTGTCTAAAACCTTAACTTAGCTATAAAAACAATTCGTAATAGTGCCGGTCAAGAGATTGGTTTAATTACGTGAACACAATGGGAATTGAAATTTTCTACTGCATGCGGCGGTAGGTCCCCAGGTTGAAACAAACTGACATACGTGTTGAATAACCAGAGCAATAAGTAAGCACTGCGATGACTTTCGTCAAACACTCCCACCACTCAAGGCAACAACGGGCTCAACCTAACTAACTGTTTTGTATGGGCATTTTCTTTTGTCTTAAAGAAACTACCCGAAACGAGACACGCCGCGCATAAAAGCGCAGCGTGTCAAACTCAAAGTGGCGCCGACAAACGAACCACTTACATATATGCAGGAATTATTTGATCTCGACTGATCCACCCACAGCTTCGATTTTTGTCTTGATTTCTTCGGCTTCCTCTTTGGTGACGGCTTCTTTTACCGGCTGAGGAGCACCTTCAACCAGTTCCTTGGCTTCTTTCAAACCAAGGCTGGTGATGGCGCGAACTTCTTTGATCACCTTGATTTTCTGATCACCGACTCCAGCCAGGATAACGTCAAACTCTGTCTGTTCTTCAGCGGCTGCGCCACCCGCGTCACCAGCAGGACCGGCGGCAACAACTGCGACAGGGGCCGCAGCAGAAACACCGAATTTTTCTTCAAGCTCTTTGATCAACTCAGAGAGCTCAAGAACACTCATATTAGCGATAAACTCAATTACATCTTCTTTTGTTACAGCCATTTTATTTTCCTCTTTTATCTTGTTGTTAGACTGACTTGATTAAACAATTCATTCAGGCCTATTTAAATCAAGCCTGTTCCTTCTGATCCTTGACTGCCTGCAGACCATAAAGCAAATTCTGGGGCACTGCTGAAAGTACCCGTACAAATGCGGTCGGAACGCCATTCATCACCGACAGTAGCTGACCAAGCAATATCTCTTTGGACGGAAGCTTGGATAAAGCGACCAGATTTTCTACGGTGATTTTTTCCCCTTCAAGAACAGCAGACCGAAGCTGAAATTTGTCATAGCTTTCAGCACATTTAGCCAGAACTTTGGCCGGAGCCACCGGATCGTCATAAGACACGATAATGGCTGTCGTCCCAATGAAGTCCTCGGTAAGCGACTCACTGGACGTGTCGGCAACTGCTCTTTTCAGAAGAGTATTTTTGGCGATACGGATTTCAGAACTTGCCTCCCGGAGATCACGCCGGATTTTCTCAAGATCTGAAACCGTTAAACCGCAATAGTCTGCTACGACAGAAAACTTTGCCCGACTGAACGAGTCGTTCAATTCGGCGACTATTGCCGCTTTGTTTTCACGATTCAAATTACCCTCCTACTTTATTGAAAATTGTGTTTTTCTCGAAACAGCAGTTACCAGGTGATGGAGCTATCGCTTTTCCCTTTCGGGTACCATCATTTTAGTCTCGGCAGGTCGGCAACACCGATTAAACTCTCGTGCCTGCTGTCTTCGACAAATTAATTACCGCCGATGCGGCCCTTAATTTTCCTCTACCTATATTAAACTACCTTACTTGACCCGGGTCCTGGTCCTAACATCCAAAGTGTCAACTTTGAAACCGGGACCCATTGTAGATGAAACTGAAATTGTGCGCAGATACACCCCTTTACTCGAAGAAGGCTTCAACTGAATGAGACGTTCGAGCAATGCCAGTGCGTTTTCATATAGTTTCTGGTCACCGAATGAAACCTTGCCGATACCAGCATGAACGATACCAGCCTTGTCTACTCTGAAATCCACCTTGCCGCCCTTGACCTCTTTCACTACATCTGCAACATCAAAGGTGACGGTGCCGAGCTTGGCGTTTGGCATCAGGTTGCGGGGTCCAAGAATTCGGCCAATTTTCCCAACCGTACCCATCATATCAGGAGTGGCGATGGTTTTGTCAAACTCCAGCCAGCCGTCCTTAATCTTTTCGACAAGATCATCAGATCCGACATAATCAGCACCAGCTTCTTTGGCTTCGGCCTCTTTTGGGCCTTTTGCGAAAACGAGTACGCGTGTTACTTTTCCGGTGCCGTGTGGGAGCACAACAGAAGATCGAACCATCTGATCTGCGTGGCGCGGATCAACGCCGAGCTTGACTGCAACATCGACCGTTTCATCAAAGGCTACATAAGAGGAAGCAACAACGTGTTTCAATACTTCATCAATAGGCATGACCTCCCTACGGTCAATCCCCTCTACTTTATTTCTGTATTTTTTTCCATGTTTCGGCATATCAGCCTCCTACTGCACATGTTTCCAGAAAATGGAACTCAGAGGTACGTAGTAAAAATTTAGACAATAATTAATCAACAACTGTCAGCCCGGCACTTCTTGCCGAACCTTCAATAATCTTCATCGCGCTTTCAACATCATAGGCATTAAGATCGGGCATCTTGACTTCTGCTATTTCCCTGATCTTGTCCCTGCTGATTTCAGCAACACGTTCAATCTTTGGGTTTCCAGAACCCTTCTGAATATTTGCCGCTTTAAACAACAACACAGACGCCGGAGGCGTCTTAGTGATATAAGAAAAAGAACGATCCACGTACACGGTTATAACAACGGGTATTATCGTATCGCCCATTGACTGCGTTTTGGCATTGAAGGCCTTACAGAATTCCATGATATTTACACCGTGCTGACCAAGAGCCGGTCCGACAGGCGGAGACGGATTGGCCTTACCGGCCGGAATCTGAAGCTTGATGTATGCCATTACTTTCTTGGCCATTTTTTTACTCCAACAATTGTGACTGCATTACAAAAAAGAAGATCTAAGAATCTCGTTTCTTCTCACGAAATCAGGTGTTTGACACCTGAACAAATTCAAGTTCCACCGGAGTCTCTCGACCGAAAATGGAAACCATTACCCGTACCCTGCCCTTTTCAGGGAACACTTCATCAACAACACCCTGAAAATTGGCAAAAGGTCCGTCTATCACCCGGACAAGTTCACCCACATCAAAAACAACCTTAGGTCTGGGCCGTTCTGAACCATCCTGTATTCTGCCTATAATCTTTCCGGCATCCTCATCGGAAAGTGGTACAGGATTGCGATCATCACCTACAAAACCGACCACCCTGGGCATATTCTGGTGGATGATATGCCAGGTGGTGTCGTTAAGTTCCATACTTACCAGCATATAGCCTGGAAAGAACCTCCTGGAAGAGGTTTTACGGGAGCCCTTTATCATTTCCACAACCTGTTCGGTTGGAACAAGGATTTCCCCAAACTGCTCCTCAAGACCTTCCTTAACGATCCGATCTTGAAGTGTCGCCTTTACCTTTTCCTCATACCCGGAATGAACTTGCAATATGTACCATTGTCTAGCCATCTATGTTGTTTCCTCATAGGACAGGAAAAAGGTGGATCTGTTTACGACCCCCAAAAAGGCCATCCTAACTCGAGTGATTTTCTCAGCTGAACTCACCGCAGAATTAAAGATATTAATTTCCCAAGAATAACATCAACAGTACCAAGATAGGCAGATATGATAAAAGTCAGCAGAACAACCATGCCGGTTAGGCCCAGCGTCACCTTTTTATCAGGCCAGGTGATTTTGGAAAACTCGGACTGAACTTCGCCGACAAACTTCTTTATCTCTGCCGGCGAAAACGGAGAAGGTTGCGCCTTTTTATCTACGGCCGCACTCTTGCTCACGTTCTTGCCGCTCTGTTTTGCTTTACCTGCCATCGTCACACCGTTATCATTGAGTATCAATTCTGCAAGTGGCAGGCCAGGAGGGATTCGAACCCACAACCCCCGGATTTGGAGTCCGGTGCTCTGCCAATTAGAGCTACTGGCCTACCTGACAGTCTATTTAGTCTCTTTGTGCGGAGTATGAGTCCGACAAAAAGGACAGTACTTTTTAAACTCCAGTTTGCCCGGTGTATTCTTCTTATTTTTAGTCGTCGAGTAGTTCCGACGCTTGCAGGTACCGCATGCAAGGGTAATAATATCTCTCATGTCTCTACTTCCTGCTACAGAAACAATTACCCCACTCCATAACGAAGCGGGGTAATTAAAGCTGTGATTAAGTGGCCTTAGGCCATTATTTCACTAATAACGCCTGCACCTACCGTGCGACCACCTTCGCGAATCGCAAAGCGAAGTCCGACGTCCATCGCGATCGGAGTGATCAGCTCGGCATCTACCGACACGTTGTCTCCAGGCATAACCATCTCTACTCCCTCAGACAAGGTCACAACTCCCGTGACATCTGTGGTTCGGAAGTAAAACTGAGGACGATATCCGTTAAAGAACGGGGTATGACGTCCACCCTC
>JAQYVS010000026.1 GCA_030145365.1 Desulfofustis sp.
GATGAAGATAGGCGGTTTCGTGCTCAAATAGTAGTTTATGTCGTAATCGGTAATCGTCAGCCAGGCAACGATTGCTGCAAGTGCGAGAAACGGCAGGACAATTGTCAGAATTCGGATTACCAGGTGAAGCGAGAAGATAAATACCTTAAGCGCATTTTTTGCTGTATAACCGAGTATTTTGATCAGCGTTGCCTGCTTGGCGTTTGAGGCTGCAATGTAATTTGCCATCATTGAAGCCTGTTCAAAAATGACGATGGTAATTAATACAGCTGCAAATAATATCAGAGCTGCTAATCCGAATGGGGTAAGCAGAAAATAGAGGATATCTGTGTCGGCTAAGACCGGCTTGTCTGAAAAGTACAGCATCAGTTTGCCCAATCCGCCGATCATCGGGGCGAACAGGATAAAACCAAAAGCCGTATACATAAAGTGAATAAGAAGGATCTGTTTGATAGATCCTCGTAAAACCGTTGCTACGTTCATTCCGGTTTTTGCTATAATGCGTTTCATATGCGGCCTCGAAGAAGGTTCAAGAATTGGTTTGTCAATCGGATCGTTTGCTTATGTGCTCATAACAGGATATAGCGGCTGTCAGGTCCTCGATGGAGGCTCCCACTGATTTGAATAGGGTTATTCCCCGCTCATCGGTTCGTCCCGGATGGTGCAATGATACAAGTTCGCTGAGTTCAGCAGCAATACTTTCCTGTGTTATTACTCCCTGCTCAATCGGTATCAGGATATCACCCGCTTCTGACAGGGCCCCGTTTCTGGTATCAACAAAAACGGTTGATCGGCTCACTGCCTTGCTGTCCACCTCTCTCATGGTGGGTTTGAATCCGCCGATCAGATCTACATGGGTTCCCGGTCGCAGCCAGTTGCCGGATATCAGCGGTTCGTGAGCCATAGTTGCACAACTGATGATATCGGCCTGGGAACAGCCGGACTCAAGATCTTCGATTACCGATGCCTCAAATCCCGACCGGAGGTAGAGATCGGCAACGATGTGAGCTTTTTGCCGATTTCTGGCCCAGATATGAATGTGTTTCAGTGATCGTACTGCGTTATGGGCAAAACCCAGATATTTTGCCAATCTGCCGCTGCCGACAATCAAAAGATGTTCCGCCTCAGGTCTGCTTAGAAATTTAGAAGCCAGTGCAGAAGCACAGACGGTTCTACGGGCAGTGAGTTCACCGGCGTCCATGATTGCCAGGACTTCCCCTGTATCGCCTTGCATTAAAATATAGGTTCCCAAAATGGTCTCGATTCCTTTTTGACTGTTGTCAGGATACACGTTAACCAGCTTCAGTCCATTGTAAGAGCCAGGAACCCAGGCAGGCATCAGCAGCATTGTCGCATCCTGCTGTCCTTTTAGACCAATGGTATGATGATGCCGCGGAGGTGCCACACAGTTGCCGCCAAACATTTGTTCAAGTGCTGTGATCGTTTCAGTCCAGTCCAGGTTTTCTCTTATTTGCTCGGCAGTTATCGACAGCATGGGAGTTTTAACCAATCATGTTCATAGATTTAAATTTTTCGTATGGGCCAGGTGTCAGCTATCTTGTAGCCCTGGGGCCAGGGGTCACTGGGATCCAGAGTATACTGATGAGTACCGGTAATCCAGGCCTGTCCGGAGATGATTGGATGAATGGCCTGTTTCTTGCCCACCATAGTCTTTGAGGCAACGCTGCAATAAAATCTGGAGCCAATAATCGATTCGCCGATATAATGATCACCAACCGATAAGCGTCCTTGCTGGAACAGCAGAGCCATACGTGCTGAACAGCCGGTTCCCGTTGGACATCTGTCTAATTTTCCGGGTTGAATAGCAACGGTGTTCCGGCCGAGCCAGACACCGTTTTCTTTTTGCAGCGGGGTAGTGATCTGACAAAAGGAGATATGATTCCAGTCTGGGTTTTCAGGATGAAAAAAACCCAATTGTTCATTGGCTGCATTGGTTATTTTTATTCCGGTGTCTGCCAGATCCCGGGCTTCATCGGCAGTCAGTGAGAAACCAAGCTGTTCTGCCTCGACGATCACAAAGCTGTCTCCGCCGTAGGCGGTATCAACCCGCAGTGTACCGACTCCTTCAACCTCGAGTATCTGAGCCTGTTTGTCGACAAACGAAGCGACATTTTTTACTGAGACGCTGGTAACCTTTCCGTCCTTACACTGGGCAACCACCTCGATAAGTCCGCCGGGTGGTTCCAGAATCATAGTGGTTTCGGGCTCTACCATCGGAATTATACCGGTTTCTAAAAGAACCGTTGCCACACAGATGGAGTTGGAGCCGGACATCGGCGGAGTATCCTCAGGTTCCATGATGATCCAGCCCATCAGAGCCTTGGGATTTTTAGGCGGTACAAGAAGATTGAAATGGCGAAAAACTCCACCTCTTGGCTCGTTCAGCAGGAAGTTTCGTAAGGTTTGATCCTGATCAATCCAGCGTGACTGCTCCCAGATAGTTCTCCCTGGAGGTGGAGCCACTCCGCCAACGATCACATCGCCGACTTCTCCCTCAGCATGACAGCTGACAACATGAATCACCTTCTCCGAACGCATGACCGCTCCTCTAGGTTCATCTATTTACGAAAGATGACAATGTGTTTTATCAAAAACCTCTGGCAGATCCAGGATAAAATAATGATATAATTGAACTGCAGAGAACACACGGATAAAATGGATTGGGCTAAATAAAAACACTACCTGAATCGTAAGATCCAGCTGCGTGTTCAGAAAAGCACTGTTCTATCTCTTTTCTTCCCCCCTCTACTATTGAACGTTCCCTTGCAGGCCAAGAGGTGAAGTACAGATTCTAAGGTTTAAACAACACACTTGTTACTATAGGTTGTAATAAGTTATTTATTAATTTATCACCGACTAATATTGACAATAGAGACCTTAGATAGAAGAAAGTGTATGGTCGTTTCAGCCGTGAGGAAGGTAAAAGAACTATGTCATCACCAATACGTTATTTAAATACCAAGGAAGTTGCCCAACTCCTGCAGATCAACGAAAAGGGAGTGTATACGCTGGTC
>JAQYVS010000112.1 GCA_030145365.1 Desulfofustis sp.
ACAGTAGAGGTTTCCAACTGAATTTCGACCGATGCAAAAACTTCGAATGCCTCAAGAAAATGGGCTGCATCGATAATACAGAATTGTTCAGTGAACTCAAAGCGGTTGTCAAAAATTGACAATTTAAGATCACGCTTTAAATCGGACGGATTGGCTACACCTGTTGATTCAATGATCAGAACATCGGGTTGTGTCTTGGAATTGAGCTCGTAAAGTCCTTTGATAAAATCGGTTTTGACGCAGACACAGAAAATGGAGCCTCGACTGATTTCCAACATGTCTATATCTTCACCTTCAACAAGGGTACCATCGATACCGATTTCGCCAAACTCATTCATCAGAATGGTGAGTTTGAGGTCTTCGGGAAACTGGTTGATAATGTTGTTTAAAAAGGTGGTCTTGCCACTCCCGAGAAAACCTGTGATGAGGAGCACTGTGGTCTTTTCGTTCATATTGTCTTGTTTATTGTCATAGCAATAAAAAACTGGAAACCAGCTGCCGGCCAGTCTCCAGTCAACTCAGACTCTTTTGTGAATCAGCCGATTTTTGTATTGAGACCGGCTCCGGCTTTTTTGAGGTTTTCGTTGAGCTTGCTGAAGTCAAAGCCCTTATCGCGGGCTGCCTGAAGGCTGTTGACTATCGATTCGGGGGCTCGTTTTGTCATCTCATCGATAAGCTCTTCATATTGTGGGATGAGGCTTTCAAATACAAGGTCACCTTCAATGCAGATCGTGGGAAGAACCTTGCCTTTGAGTTCTGTGAATTTGCCGATACCTTCCTTGGTTTTTATTGACCACTCCCGATAATTGATCATGGTCTGTACCTCGTCGGGTAAGGCGGCAATGGATTCCATCATGTACCCGCAGGCGGCACACTGAACGCTGTCCAATGTGAGGACATCAATCGTTATTTTTTCTGCCATAGTTGCATCCTCCTAACTGCTGCAATCTACCAAGACTCAGGATATTTGGCATAATGCTCATCAAACCATTTTTTTGCTTCAAGGACTTGCTGTACATGTTCCGCCGGAACATCGTAGGGCATGTCTCAGCCGGGGGCAAAGGTGAAACCAATGTTGCCTCCCGCCGCCAGGCTGACGAGGGCGTCCTCGCGTGGAGAGAGAAGTCCCAGACTCAAAGCAAGGGTCAGTTTTAAATTACCGCCAAAACCTTTGCCATATTCACGGGCAAGGTCACGGACGAAGTTCATGTTGAGTTGCTCATCAATGGCAAAACCATGGGTATCGAGTTCACAGACATCCCGTAAAACTTTGGTTGCATTACCGCAGATAAAAAAAGAGGACGTGCATCCGGCATCGTTGATTACCCGTGTTGCTTCTATTACATAAGGGCTCACAAATTCCCTGAATGTTTCAGGCTTTATCTGGGAGGCAACGGGATCGACGATGGCGATGACCTCGCACCCCATATCGACGTAGAATTGGGCTGCCACTGCTGCTGCCTTGCCTGCACAATCGATGACTTCGTGTACGAAGTCTTTGTTCTTGTATACATCTGTAAAGATACGAACGCCTGCCAGATGTGATGCAAGCGTCAAAGGTCCGCAGATAGCCCCGATCAAGGCACAGTCGAGTTCATCAAGCTGCGGTTTGGCAATCCTGGCAGCTTCGAACAGAATCGGCCATCGACCGGAATCTTTTGTTGGCAAGGCGATTCCTGCTTCACTTGGACTTTTGTCCGAGCAGGGATGACTGCACACGGATGGCACGTTGTCTTCCCACCACTCCAAGTCACACCCGAGTGAGTGGGCTTCAATCGAGAGATCAAATGCCAGCGGGATACCGTCGGCTTTGTATTTTGTGGCTGTCTCCACAAGGCCTTTGGCAAGGAGTTCAGGATCCTGTAAATACTTGTCTGCCGGCTCGTTGATCACAAATCCGCAATGAACACCGGCATAGGGTACCCATGGTGCATTCTCGGTTCTTTTACCTCGAACCGCGTCAATAAATTTCTGTTTTGCCATTTAATGTCTCCAGTTACGCAAATAGCTTTGAATCATCTCGTTAACGGTGGTGGCGACTGTCCGCCTTTTACTCGTGATCGAAAATAGTTATTTCACGATTCTGTAGGCTGAAAATTGTATTTAGCCTTATAACTATAGTCACCATATCCTTAAAAACAGTTAAAATATTTAGTAATTATAATGGTTGTTTAGAATGAAATTGTTGCACGAATTTTTTATTTCAGGCTCAGGGTCAAGCGGTTTTCAAGTCTTTCCACCAGCAAGGAACAGGGCAGCGTCAAAGCCAGGTACATCAGGGTGACGACGGTCCAGATCTCGATAGTATGCAGGGTGCTGGTCATGAGCTCAATACCCTGGAAACACAGTTCCTGGATGGAAATAACTGAGACAATAGAAGAATCCTTGATCAGAGAGATAAATTGCCCGGCCATAGGCGGCATGATGCGTTGGAAGGTCTGAGGCAGAATGATGTGTCGCATCTGCTGATAGCGTGTAAGTCCTAATGCATGGGAAGCCTCCCACTGGCCACGGTCGATGGACTCGATTCCCGCCCTGACTATTTCAGTAATGTAGGCACCTTCAAATATTGCCAGCGTTACGAGTGCGGCACAAAATGCAGTGAGATACCCTGGTTTGGCAAACAGTGTCGACAAGATGTTTTGGCTCGTCGGTGAGAGGGAGTAGGCCAAGTCGTCGATCCCCAATGGGGAGAGTAGTTGGTCACCGACAAAGAAATAGGCAATAAAAATAATAACCAGGGGCGGGAGATTGCGCATTGTCTCGACATACGTTGTTGCCAGCCACCTGAGAAAGAGGATGGTGCTGGTTTTGGCAATCCCGCTTAAAACGCCAAAGACCGTTGCCAGAATGATTCCCCAGAAACTCAAGCGGATGGTTGTGTAAAATCCGGTCATCAGAAGCCCGGAAACCCATTCGCCACTCTTGTTGTCTTGACGGAAGATAAATTGGGGGATCAGATCCCAGGCCCAGTTATAGTTTAAGCCCACCTTGATACGATAGACAAAAAACGCACAAAGGAGCACAAGAAGTGAACCGATTACAAAATCAGTGACGGTCAGACGGGATCTCTTACGCATCTATTCAGACAATCTCCACCACATGCAAAAAGAAGGATGTGGTACTGCGTTGTACAGCACCACATCCTGGATCATTGATCTGGTTTGTTACAGGCTGTTATTCAAGAAGTGAAGCCCATTCCATGCTTCGCCACCAGTAATCGGCCTTTTCCTCGAGAAAACCCTCTGCCCTTACTACCACAATCCAGTTGTTGAGATAAGCCAGGGTGTCAGGATCACCTTTACGTACGCCCATGCTGATAGGCTCTTTGGTAAGCGTTCCAGGCAGAAGTGCCAGGGTCTCAGGATTTTTTGCAACCAGCTGGGCTGGTTCAGGCAAAGATTGAATGATCGCCGTTGCATTACCGTTCAACAATTCCTGAACCATGGAGCCGTTGTCGGAGAATAATCTTTTTTCAGCCTTGGGCAGGAGCCTTTTGGCTGTTTCAGCAGCGGTAACACCAACACGTGATAATACGGTAAATTGAGAATCGTTCAGATCCATTGGCACTTTGACTTTATCAGCAAATTTCTTATTGATGCAGATCTGTGTGCCAGTGTAGTCGTAGGGCTGGGTGAAATTTATTTTCAATGCCCGTTGCGGGGTTCCCGTCATACCAGCGATGACAAGATCAAATTTTCCGGTGAGAAGAGATGGGATTATTCCCTCCCACTTGGTCGGGACAAATTCCACCTCAACACCCATGTCTTTTGCCAGACGTTTGGCGACATCGATTTCAAATCCTACCCATTCTCCAGTTTTGGACTGCATGGCCCAGGGAATAAAGGTTGCCATACCAACCCTGAGTTTTCCACTGCGTAGAATCTTTTCAATTGTACTGTTTCCGGCAAGTTCCTTTTGCACATCTGAGGCTGCAGATGCCGGTTGTACGATAAATGCCAGCAACAGTGTTAAAGCTATAATAATTCCGGTAAAACGAGGTTTCATATCATTCTCCCATAGTTTGACTGTTAGTCTCTAATCCTTACCAATCAATACAACCTGTTTTCCACCTCCTTTCCTTTTGGATTCAAATAGTTATAAAATCTGACTAAGAAAAAGCTTTGTTCTTTCTTCCTGCGGGTTGTTGAAGAAATGTTCAGCAGTCCCTCCCTCTACAATCTTTCCTTCATCCATAAAAATGACCCAGTCACTCACTTCCTGGGCAAACCCAAGCTCATGGGTGACACAGATCATGGTCATACCTTCTTCTGCCAATGTTCTCATAACATCGAGCACTTCACCGATCATCTCTGGATCCAGGGCGCTTGTCGCTTCGTCAAAGAGCATTACCTTGGGTTTCATGGCCAGGGCTCGAGCGATGGCAACCCGTTGCTGTTGACCCCCGGAGAGCTGGCTCGGGAAGGAGTCTACCTTGTCATCGATGCCGACCTTTTCAAGCAGTTCCATGGAAACTGACTTGGCCAAACTTGTCGAGCTTTTCCGGACGAGCTGCTGGGCAAGCATCACGTTCTGCAGGACCGTCAGATGCGGAAACAGGTTAAATAATTGAAATACCATGCCCATGTCACGACGGATCTGTAATCTGTTTTTCTTGTTGTCATCAAGCGGTATGCCGTCAAATACGATCTCTCCCGAATCGATCTCTTCAAGTCCGTTCAGACATCTGAGAAAGGTCGATTTTCCAGACCCAGACGGGCCAATAACAACAACAACCTCAGCCCGGCGGATATTGGTGGAAAAATCGCAGAGCGCCTTGACCCCATTTGGAAAGGTCTTGTAAATGTTCTTTACATTGATGATGTAGTCGCCCAACTTTTTTTCTGCCATAGCCTCACTCAATAATGAGATAATTAGTTATGAACTTTGAATTTTCGTTCCATCAGGGCCACGAACTGGGATAAAATCACCGTTATTACGAGATAGATGCCAGCAATGGTGAAATAAACTTCAAACGTTAAAAAAGTCTCGGCTACGATAGCGTTGGCCTGCATTGTCATTTCATAAACAGCAATAACACTGACCAGTGATGAATCTTTGATCAGGGAAATCGTCTGGCTGGTTAACGGCGGTAGAACCCTTCGGATTGCCTGCGGAAGAATAACTTTACGGTACGTATCGAAGGTGGTGAGTCCCAGGCTGTGGGCTGCTTCCCACTGGCCCTTGGGGAGTGAGACAATCCCGGATCGGTAGATCTCAGAAGCATAGGCTCCTTCAAAAAGGCTCAGGGCAAGAATGGCTGCAAACAGACGGTCAATCCCCAGAACCGGAGCAACGACAAAATATATGAAGAAAAGTTGAACAATAAGCGGAGTGTTTCTGGCAATCTCAAGATACACGCGGGCAACGACCCGCCCGATTATTGAATCAGAGAGCCGCAAAAGTGCAGTTGCCAGCCCGATAATATAGGTCAGGATCATGCTGATCCAGGTTATATGCAGGGTAATCTTTAACCCTTCAAGCAGGGGGCCTAACGTGAATACACCGTCCTTATTGGTATATAAGAATTGAGGAATTCGGTACCATTGCCAATTGTATCCCTGCTCTGATGCGCCTCGGAGAATAATCCAAACAACACCGGCCATGATAAAGATATAGACGATAATATCTTTAATCGGTAACCGGGAGGCCGACAGGAGACGATTCCCTGCGATGGGAGGGGGAAGCCTCGCATCCTGTGTTTGGCCATTATTCATGAGTGTTTCTTTGGGGTTTAGAAAGGAATTTCAATATGCACTCATCAAAAGTGTTTATTGATTCATTGACACAAGAACCAAGTATACCCTACTGAGTTCGATTTTCTAGCAATTACCTGTTTTTTATCAGATTGTCTGGTGTTGGTCTTTGAAACTGGCGTGCTAAGATCTGGATTTCCTGTCAATTACTCTGCTGTTTATCTACGGAGCGTGGTTTGGTCTGAACAGGGAATCAGCTGCTGCGCAATCGATCTTTATTCAATCGTTGCTGTTGCCGTTCAGCTTGGGTGTAATGTTAATCTCCACAGACTTCATCAGAGGGAACCCATCAATAGGGTCATTGCGATCATCGTGAGTTATCAAGTTGATATTACTTTCCTTCCAGCCGTGGGTCACCTGGTTTACACCGGGCAAAATGCTTGATTTATGGACGACTTTGACTGGAATGTCTACGGATCCGACAGTAGATGTTACCGTGACGATATCACCTGTTTTTACCCCGAGCATTTCGGCATCACTCGGATGTATTTCTATATCTGGGTTTGGAATGGCTGATCGACATCGTGGAAAATTACGATTGCGGCCATGGGTGTAAAAGACCTTTCTGGCTCCTGTTACCATAACATAGGGAAATTCGGGGTTGGGGGAACTCTTGTAGGCAGGTGGGAAATATTCAGGAAGTCCCAGGTAGCCAAGGTCTTTTAGGTATTTCGAAAAAAACTCAAATTTCCCTGATGGTGTTGGTAAGCCCTCTTTTTGGAATTTAAGGTAGCGCCGTGGCTTATATTCATAACCTTCCGGGTGATTGCGCAATGTCTCGAGAGTAATTCCGGCATCCTGCAGTAGCCAGCTGTTGAGTTCATCCTTGTCTTTCCATGGAAAGTAGCTTTCTGCACCCAATCTGGCAGCGAGTTTTTTTAGGAAGATATACTCGCTGTCGCATTCGGGGAATGTGACAATTTCTTTTGAGAGACTGATACTCTGATGGATCGGGTGACAATGGATTTCTGAATCTTCGAGAAAGGTTGCTGCCGGCAAAACATAATCTGCAAGTTTTGCTGTTTCCGTCATGAACAAATCACGGACAACAAAAAGCTCCAGAGCCCTGAGTGCTTTGCTGACCTTTTGGCTGTTCGGATTGGTCAGAACAGGATTTGCCCCGGACAGAATCATGCCCTTGAGCGGGTATGGTTTTTCACTGAGAATGGTATCAATGGCGGTTATGGTGTGGCATTCCTTGCGAAAGTTATACAATACCGGATATTTGTCTGCTCCAATAGGGCCAAGGTGTCGCAGGGATTTTTCTTTATAGAGCGTCAGGTCCCTCAGAGCCGGCTTTTCCGCAGTAAAATTTCCACCCTCATGGTCGAAATTACCAAGCAATCCGTCTAAACAGGCAATTGCCCTAACATTGTTAATCCCGTTTTCATGGTGCTCGAGCCCGTTTCCGGCGTAAAAGGCTACCTTTGGTCTGCGGCTTCCCAGCTCTCGGGCAATGTGAACAACGGTTTCAGCCGGGACCCCGGTCTCCTTCTCCACGCGTTTCGGGGTAAAATCTTTTACGTATTGAGCGTAGGCTTCAAAGCCGATCGTATATTCGTCTATGAAGCTATGAGCAATAGTGTCATCTTCAATCAGTTGCCTGGCAATTCCGTGTGCAAGGGCTCCGTCAGTGCCTGGCTGTATCTGCACAAACTCATCTGCCTGCCGGGCGATAGCTGAAAGTCTGACGTCAATAACGATCAGTTTCCCGCCCCGTTCCCGACCGTTGAGAATAGACTGTGTAAGATTTGGCTGGGAGTAGGGTGGGTTACTGCCCCAGATGACAGCACATTTTGCCTTGATAAAATCCTGGGTCGCCCAATCGCCGGTTACCAAGGCATAACCAAGCCACCTGCCGACATAACATTGAGAATCATTGGAAAAGTAATTGGGAGAGCCCAGGGCATGGATAAAACGGCGATAAAGATTTTCCTGGGTCAAGAATCCGAGCGCCTCTCCTTTCCAGACGCTCATGGCCCGGTCACCCCAGGTTGACTGGATCTTTGTTATTTTTTCAGCAATCTCATCGTAAGCTTGGTCGAGAGTTATTTCCTCCCATGTATGGCCAACCCGTTTGAGCGGTTTGAGAATTCGATCAGGAGCGTTTACCATATCCACGGCAAGTCTGCCTTTTACGCACAGTCTGCCGTGGTTCCATATATGCTCTTTTAGTCCGGTGATTTCAACTATGGTGCCGTTTTCCACATAGACGTTGATGCCGCACCGGTTGTCACACATCCGGCACAAGGAAGTAAAATGTTCTCTATTCCCAGTAGGGGCTCCCATAGTTAACTAACGTGCCTATTGATAGTGTTAATTGCTACTTGCAGAGATGGTTTCGATGAATCGTTGAAATATTTCGCGATTGTTTTGGCAGGAGTCTTGAGCAGTTGTATATTGCAGAGCACCTGATATACAGAATGAAACGCAGTTCGGCTCCCCCTGGCAGAGATTACATTTCCGGCTGACCATGTTGATCTTGTCGAAGTGGATATTACCGAACGGGCAGGCCAGAATGCACATCTTGCAGCCGGCACACCGATTGCTGTCAATCTCGATGGCACCGGTGACACTATTTCTGACGATTGCTGCTGCAGGACAGATCTCGAGACACCAGGCATCCTCACAATGCATACAGGTTTGCGGAAGACAGACCTTGACATCATTGTGGTACTCGACCCTGATGTTTGAGTCTTCCCTTTTAAAATTGCCGGTTTGACGAAATGCGCAGGCATATTCACAATTGCGGCAAACGACACATTTCGTAACATCCATCGTTATGAAACGCATGGTACTATTCCTATCCGTAAAGAGTATAAATCATTATTTCCAAACAGTACTATTTAACAAATGCTTGATGGTGCTGCGAGATATTTTGTGCCATGAGTGCCTTAAGCATTTCCGGTTTACCTTCAATCCGAACTTTTTCCCTGATGAGCGGCCGCAACAGGCCAAGTGTTGAAACGAGTTCCGAGCTGCCCACGCACGTTGCACCGATTGGTACACCACCCTTTAATACGATTGTCATGTACTGATCATCTGGAAGACTGTCGTCTGACCAGCGCTCACAACCTTCGTCTGCTAAAAACTCCCCCATGGATGCTACGGTTACGTCGAACATCTGGGTTACGTTCATATTGAGGCTCCCTTTGTAAGGGGTACAATTTGCAGCCATACAGCGCCCTGCAACGCCGCCGGTTTCTACTGCTGTGGGCCAGAGTGCATGGACGACTGGGACACCTCCAGAAAAAGAAGGCACCTGGGCTACATCGCCAGCTGCGTAGATACCCGGAAGGGAGGTTTCCATCCGCTCGTTTACTACAATTCCTGCATCAATTTTAATTCCGGTGCCTTTCAGGAAGGCTATATTTGGCTGAACACCGGTACCGACTATAATGAAGTCTGCGGTCATTCTGCTGCCATCTTTGAAAAAGAGCCTATATTTCCTGTCCTCACTACGTTCTATATGGGTGGTGAGCGTATTTACCCTCAAGTCGACCCCCTTCTCTTTCATCCTGGAGGCGAGAAGGTTTGCCCCGCGTTCATCCAGGGCTCTGGGCATAATACGGTTCATGAGCTCAACAACTGAAACGTGGAGTCCGCGGCTTAACGCAGCACAGGCACCCTGCAATGAGACAAAACCTGATCCGAGAACGGCGACCCGGTTACCTTCTTTAAAAAAAGGATCGAGCTTGGCCGCATCTGCCAGAGTCCAGAGATGGTGGACACCATCGCCTGTTAGTCCCGGTATAGGCGGCATTACCGGTGAGGAACCGGTTGCTATGAGCAGTTTGTCGTAAGGAAGCGTTGTGTTGTCTTCCAGTTGGATACACTGCTTTTCAACCAGAAGTCTCCCAACCGCACTTTTTATACAGGTGGTATTGAGTTGTTCGTAATAATCCTGTTCCCGGACAAACAGATGTTCATGAGGAACCTTGCCCCGCAGATAGTAGGGGAGTAATACTCTGGAGTAAGGCCTTTTGCCTTCTTTTGAAATGATGGTCAGTTGAGAGGTCTGATCATGTTTTCTAAATGCCTCTAAAGCGCTCAGCCCTGCTGCACTATTACCGATTATTACAACGTTCATACAATTCTTTTCTTTAAAACGATAGGGTTAATGTTCCTGTATTTACTTCCATTTTGTTTCAGATAACCATCAGGGTTCATCCCCGTGCTTTGTTTTTCCGCGGATCACGCGAAATTGACAGTTCACCATTCGGCATCGGCTGCACTTATTTTCAAGACCTTTTTTACCAGAACTTTTGGTCAGTGTCTGGAAGAATGAGATTGACTTTGTTGGTACCATGATGGCCGATGAGTTGAGTGATACACCCACTGATGTATGGTCGGCCAGTTTAAAAAGCACCTGTTGCTGTTCGAGCGGATAGCCATCGATGCCGGGGGCAAAGCGTGGTCCTGTTGCAAGGCCGTACGGGGAACAGCGATCTGAAATGACGTTGCAAACATGTTCGCTCAAAAGATCCAGCATGGCCGTGCCGACCGCATCAAAGAGGGTAGATTGATAAATTTCGTTGTTCGCTGCCAGATGTCTGCAATGTTCCTCCAGGCCATCTCCAAGAGTTCCGATAACCACACCTACCAATTGGGCACCAGAAACTTCAAGACAGTCCGGAACACTCACATGTGATCCTTCCTCAAGAATGATTTTCTCCCTGTGGATTGTCTGTGAAACTTTATAAAGACGATAGGTAGCCTGGGAAGTGACGAGTTTTGATGCCTCATCAATACAATGCTGAGCCCGCTGGATTGTCGAATTGTCTGGCCTGTATTTATTTCCACCGAAATAGCGGCTGACAGACTCGATTTTCAGATCAGTTATGACCTTGGATATATTGGTGATATGATGAGCGGCCAGCTCACCTGGGGAAAGCTCAGGTAGGGAAGATTGATGGTCTTTGTGAATGGCGTTTTTCAGTTTTTTTTCCACCATATGTGTACACGGCAGGAGAACATGTCTAAACTCTTGGGCCGATGAAAACAGAAGTCTTCATCGGCCCGTTGATTGAAATTCTGGATCTCTGATGCACATCCCGACATGCGGGATGTGCATAACTACGAGATTATATACAAAACAGAGAAGAAGAATCCCACTGATTAGTAGGGAAACTCCACACCCATCTCCGCAATTTCGTCCTTAGCTCGACGGAACATGTCCATATGTTCATCCGTCGGGAGCGCTTTGGCAACATCATAACACTCTTGGTACTCAGAGCCCATGGGTGCATCTACAGCGTTGTCCTCGTATTTTGCCAGCAGTCGGTTGGCGATTTCGTTAGCTTGTTCGCGAGACATTTTCTGTCTTGCCACGGCATGACCAACTTCGCATCCCAGACGAGCCTCAAGAGGGGTCGCCCGATTGCGGTATTTGTTTCGAGTGGAAGCCATTTCCCAGAGGTGCCAGCTTGTGACTGTCGAGATCATTGCATGAACGGCAGTTTCTCTGAACAGCATTTCGGTCATTGGACCAGCATTGGCAAATCCGTTTGATGTGTAAAGCAAATTGCTGTTTCGGGCCAGTGCTTGTCCAGCCATGGAAATTGACCAGAGGAGTTCGCGGGTCGTGTTCGATCCATAATTGAGGTGAAATGGAAAATGCTGGTTGAACATGGCTCCATGGATAACCAGCCCAATGAGACTGTAGGCAACGGTGGTAATTGCTGTACCTTCAGAACCGCCGCACCAGCCGCCATAAATTGCCCCGGTGAGATTTCCTGTATAGGAACCATATTGGGCATAGTGGAGAGACCTGTTTAACAAGGTATCTGCGGTCTTGAACTCGGTTAATGAGCCAACGAGGCGGGCATCGGTCTTTTGCACACCCCAATCATTATCTGAAACAGCTATCTGTCCAGAGTCGTGTTCAGCAGTTCCGAACGCCACCATGAACACACCGGGCCGTCCAACCAACCGAGCGGCCATTTTCTGGTTTTGAATGTGCTGGATACAGCCTGAGATTTCGCTTGGTCCACCCGACTCGATTAAGTGCCCGAAAGTCTCTTCCAGAATTGGACCGCAGAGGCCATCAAGGATTGGCTCTTTGAGGTACGCCATGCACATCGACTGGTGGTATTTTTCGTCAACGGTGATATCAGGGCTCAGGATACAGAAGGGCGGTTCCGTATCTTCAATAGAACGGTGCTTCATGATCCTGGAATCTTTGCCGCCGCCCACGCTATATTGATTCTTGGCAAAATAAAGGGCTTCTCCGATCTCCTCGTCGGTGACTTCTATAACCCGATGAGAGTCGGTGTTGTAATAACCCACCTCTCTGAACAAATCCCAGGCAGCCTGCCAGATTCGATCAGCCATGCCCTCATCACTTGGGCAAGGATTTTGGGGATCATATTTGATTTCATATTTTTTTGTGAGTTTCTTCAAGGTCGGGGAAAAATGTCTCGGCAGAAAGTCGTCCTCGTCCATGAATTTTCCAGTTCTACCACGATCAATTATTTCCCAATGACGATAAGGTGTTGACATGTATTACCTCCCGATTATGTCATGACTTCAATGGTTAGCTGTAAGGAATGAATAACCTATTCACCGGCCAGCATAGCAGAGAAAAGTTCCGGTGCTGATTTGGCATCATAGCAATACAGGTCTGCACCAATTTTGTCAGCCCACATTTGGGATGTGGGGGCACCGCCGATAACGACTTTGTAGTTGTCCCGAATTCCCTTTGAATTAAGGATCTCAATAATCTCCATCTGACGAGGCATGGTGGTTGTCATCAGGGAGGAAGAGGCAATGAAATCAGCGCCCATGGTTTCGGCTTCTTTGACAAAGGTCAGAGAGTCGACGTTGTAGCCAAGATCCTTGACGACAAAGCCGTTTGTCTCGAGTATCAGTTTAACAATGTTTTTGCCTATTTCGTGTAAGTCACCTTTAACTACTCCAAGGATGACCTTGCCTTTCACCTGACGTCCGCCAGCGGCTTCGAGATAGGGTTCAAGAACCTCAACGGCAGCACTCAATGCCTCTCCGGAGAGCATTATTTCAGGCAGGAAGATTTCGAGCTTGGCAAAAAGATCCCCCACATGGGCCATGGTCTTGGTCAGTGAGTCGATCATTTCAAGGGGATTGATACCGTCTTTTAAAAGTTTCTCAGCGAGTTCTTTTGCTTCCTCGGCATCACCTTCTTCGACCATTTTACATAGATTTTCTAGAGACATAAGACAACTCCACGTTGTTTGTAAAAATTTTCTCGATACAGGAACTCATTGTCTGTAGCCTGTATAGTCACTCTTGGACAGTGGTAACCAGTATATACAGGTTGTGTCGTTATATATTATACGGTTATTGACCTTGTCAAGCATATTCTGAATCCGTTAAAACCCAGATTCAGCGTCTAATTTTACGGGAACACCGGCCACTGTTTTCAGGCTCTCAATGCCTTCATTCATCTAACAAAGACCGCTCGAGTTTTGGTGAAAAAACATCGCGAAAGGACATCTCTCCACGCATGAAATATTCTACATAACAGACAGGCTGGTCATTTGAATATTCGGTTCGTTTAAAATGGAATGCCGGATACCCAGCCTGTACTTTGAAGATGGAGGCAATTTCCTCTGACAGGTTTACCGCCATGAGATCCTGGGATATTTGGGTCAGGTCTACTCTGTATTTATTGGCCAGCAGCTCATAGATCGATTCCTTCTCCAGATCGTCCATCAGAATGCCGGCGGCTATTTCGGTACGCAGATAATGGACTGCATACCGTACCGGTAAGTTGTCAAAGTAATTGAGACGTTTTACAAGAATTACCTGCTCAGGAAAGCCCAGGACACCTGCCACCTCTTTCGGCGTTTCAATGACACCGGCTTTGAGTACCTCTGCAGATGTTGTTACATTGAGGTCTTCTGCCCAAAGCTTGAATGGCCGAACGCGAAAAAATCCGGAGTAGTGCTTCTGTGTTTTCACGAATGAGCCTTTACCGTTGACCCGACTGATATGTCCTTCTCTCTCCAGCTCATCCATCGCTTTTCGAGCAGTCATCCGACTCACGGAAAAAAAATCAGCTAACCGGTTCTCCGATGGCAGGGCATCAGTAAAACTATGGGATGCTATCCCTTCCAGGATATAGGCCTTGATCTTTTTGTATTTCGGCAGGGCTGGTTTATGCAATCCTTTCTGGGGGTGTTTATTAGCCATAGCGTGTCTGTATATACAGGTTTAGTTTCCCTTTTTTCCTGGTTGGATGTTATTTTCTGTTCGCATTTAAACGTTAATTAACTTTATTATATTAACTACTAAAGCACTCATTCATGGTAGACACGGAGTGTGTCAGTACGCACGAATTATAACCTAGGTTACTGCTTGACAGGGTAAATGATGTCAATTAAAAAATAAAGTCTCATCTGTATATACAGGGGAAGAACGCTGATCCGCCCGTCTGTTCAAGATTCTTAACTTTATATTTCCAAATAGTTATAATAAATTCACGGGACGAGAATTTGAAAATTAGTGTGAAATTTGTTGTTTTCTGTCGTCTCGCAGCGGTGAAGAACTTCTATTGTTGCAGTGACCGAGCAAACACTTTCCTGTCAATACAGTTACCGCATATGATCTTCTGCCAAAGGAGTAGAGTGCAATGAATTCAGGGTTTAAATCACAATGCGTCCCCGAGTACCGTCTTTTGCAAGAGACTCAGATCAAACGTATCCACTGTGCTACTCTGGAGCTTCTGGAAACGGCAGGGGTCAAGGTCATGGATGAAGAGGCTGTTGAGATGCTCAGCGATTCTGGGTGTCGGATCAAGTCGGACAATATTGTCCAGATTCCTAATTGGCTGGTAGAAGACTGTATCAGAAGCGCACCCTTCAGGATTACGATTTACAACCGATTAGGGGAAGAGGCAATGCGCCTTGAGAGTAAGCGCATTCATTTCGGACTGGGAACAGACTTGGTTAACTCCTACGACATCGACACCGGTGAATTGCGTCAATCTCAGTTAAAAGATGTTGCCAATGCCGCGAAAGTGGCTGACTCATTGAAGGAAATCGATTTTATAGGATCATATGCTCTGCCCTACGATTCACCCCAGAACATGGGCTATATTGATTCATTCAAAGCACAACTCGAAAATTCTGTTAAACCAATTTTCTTTACTGCTGCCGGGTTAGAGGATTTGGCAATTATCAATGATATGGCTGCTGCTGCGGTCGGTGGAGTTGATATTCTTAAGGAAAAGCCGATCAGTATTCATTATTCCGAACCATTGACTCCATTGTCCCACACATCTGGAGCTCTTAAAAAGTTGTTCTATTGCGCCGATAACCTGATTCCTGTGAATTTTACACCAGGTATGATGTCTGGAGGAACTGCCCCAATAACTTTGGCTGGAGCCATCACGGTGGGTAATGCTGAGGCGCTCTCCGGTATCGTTATGCATCAGCTGCGTCGCAAAGGTGCCCCTATTATTTCAGGTTTCGGCATGTCTACGCTGGATATGAAGACGGCAGCCTGTATATACGCCTGCCCTGAATATCGATTGGCACTTTCAGCCTGTGCTGATCTCTACCATTATTACGGCATACCCATGTGGGGAACCGCCGGTGTGAGCGATGCCCAATGTTTGGATGAGCAAGCCGGCATGGAGTGGGGGATCTCACTATTGACGGCAGCCCTCGACGGATCAAACCTGATTCATGATGTGGGCTATCTGGGGCAGGGCTTAATTGGGCACCCAGCTGCCATCGTTATTTGTGCAGAAATTATCAGCTATGTAAAACGGTTTATTCGTGGATTCACTATCGACGATATTGATATCAGTATGGATGTCATTAGAAAAGTCGGACCTCAAGGGCAGTTTCTCAGCACTCCTCATACGGTTAAAAATTATAAAACTGAACATTGGTTTCCTGAACTCACCAACAGATATCCTCTGGCATACTGGGAAAAAACCGGTCAGCAAACCCTCGCTGATAAGGCTATAGAGCGTACTAAATCGATATTGCAAGATCATAAGGTCGAATCCCTGGGTGTCGATGTTCAGGAAACTCTCAACGCAATGAGAGGCGAAGCCGTTGGGAAGCTTCAAGGGATAAGCTTTGAAACCTAAACAATAGAAACCTGAAAGAAATATTTCGTTGTTTCGTCTACAAGAGTTTGGGACCTTCGACAAGGCAATTGAGAACGGGATTATCTATTCCAAGAACCCTTTGTAAGGAGTGGTATCAGGATGGAACAAAAAACAGCGACTATTATATTCCAACCCTCTGGCAGAAGAGGTCAAGTCCCGGTGGGCATTACCTTTGTTGAAGCCTCCCGTCTTCTTGGGGGCGATATCGAAGCACCCTGCGGTGAACACCAGGTATGCGGTAAATGTAAAGTACGTGTTGAAGATGGACGTTTTGAAAAATATGCAATTCATTCCACTCCAGATAATGCCGGACCAATCGGGCCTTCTGAAGAAAAAATAATGACTGTAGAAGAAAAACTTGAAGGCCTGAGGCTTGGCTGCACGGCAACGGTTGAGGGTGATCTGTTGCTTTATGTTCCTGAGTCATCCAGAGCGGGTAAACAAGTTGTCAGCAAAGCTGCTCGGGAGATTGATATCGATCTTAATCCGGGAGTAAAACACTATGTTGTTAAGGTTGAAGAACCGACTCTAGAAGATGGCATGGCAGACTTCGAAAGGGTCACACGGGTACTTGAAAGTCACTATGGTCTTTCATCTCTAACGATTGACATCTACGCACTGAGAACTCTTTCA
Source organism: Desulfofustis sp. (assembly GCA_030145365.1). GTDB lineage: Bacteria > Desulfobacterota > Desulfobulbia > Desulfobulbales > Desulfocapsaceae > JABDQA01. Next base: position 16,492 of record JAQYVS010000112.1, read on the forward strand.
AGCGCACTGCGGTCAAGTGACTGGGAAATTACGGTAAGTGTCTGGATGGATAAAGAAATGATCCGAATCAGACCTGGATCGAACTGCAGCGGATATGGTTTTGCTTTTGATATCGGCACGACAACCATCGCAGGATATTTGTGTGACCTGGGAACAGGGAATGTTGTTGACACCTATTCCACGATGAATCCACAGGTGAGATATGGTGAAGATGTGGTATCACGGATATCGTATCATATGGGAAATCCCGATGGCTTGGCAAGGATGAGCTCAGATATCATCTCGGCGGTCAACGGGTTGATCGATGAAGCTCTGGAGGGAAAGAGCATCGATAAGGATTCAGAAGTGGGGCAATCAGAATCCAGCATCATCACGGCTGAGGACATCCTTGAGATTTCATTCTGTTCAAATACGGCCATGCACCACATACTTCTGCAGCTTGATCCCGCGCCTCTGGGGGCAATACCGTTTACTCCTGCGATCCACGGCAGTATCAACATCAAATGCAGGGATCTTGGCCTTAATGTTCATCCAGCAGCAAATGCATTCTTTCTGCCAAGTATTGCCGGCTATGTCGGAGGTGATACCATTGGCGTCATGCTTGCTGAAACTCCCCAAAGCTCTGAGAAGACGCAACTGATTATAGACATTGGAACCAACGGAGAACTGGTATTAGGTAATAGTGAAAAATTGCTTTGTTCTTCCTGTGCAACCGGGCCGGCGCTTGAAGGTGCTCAGATTGAGTTTGGTATGCGTGCAGCTCCGGGAGCCATTGAACGGGTAAAGATAGATCCCGACACCGCCGATGTCGATTATAAGGTCATCGGCAGAAAGGCCTGGAGACGTTACTCAAAACCAGAGGAAATGCAAACCAGGGGGATCTGTGGTTCCGGTATTCTTGATGTGGTGGGGGAGCTGCTTCTAGCCGGAATAGTTTCCAAGAGCGGGGCTTTTAGCAAAGAGGCACAGGCGTCTGATCGCTTTCGTGAAAACCCTGAAACAGGATTTAAAGAATTCGTATTGGCCTGGGCACCTGAGACAAGCATTGGTAAAGATATTGTAATTACCCAAAAGGATATTCGTCAGATTCAGATGGCAAAAGCATCAATTTATACTGGATCTAAACTGATGATGCAGCACATGGGAATTACCCACCTGGACAGTATCAAAGTCGCTGGTGCTTTCGGGACCCATATTGACAAACACCTTGCCCGGGTGATTGGGTTGATTCCCGATTGCTCTCCAGAAACAGTATCCAGCGTGGGTAACGCTGCTGGTGACGGGTGTCGAGCAGCACTATTGAACAGAGATATGCGAAAGGAAGCTGATAAGCTGTGCCGCAACGTCGCCTACCTGGAGTTGACCCTTGAAGAAAATTTTCAGGGCGAGCTGGTTGCAGCCACCCAACTTCCTCACATGATAGATGAATTCCAGCACCTCGATGGAAAATAGTTCCATCCATTGTCTGATACAGCTGGGATCATTTGTCGAATAATTAATAACATTTAACAATAAGAGTTTAATCAGTATGCATGTTGCACTGTTACAATGCGATTCGGTACATGAACGTTTTCTACATATTGAAGGCGACTTTCCAGAAATGTACGAACGACTTCTCGCGGCAGATAATGCCGATGTCAAAATAACTACCTTTGATGTTAGGGCTGGAAAGTTTCCTGATTTGAACAATGAATATGACGGATTCATCTGTACCGGCAGCAGGGCCTCTGTCTATGAAAATGAGGACTGGATTACTGAACTCAAAAGTTACGTGCGACTTCTTTACTCAACAGGCAAAAAATTTGTCGGAATATGCTTTGGCCATCAACTCATCGCGGAGTCCCTGGGGGGTATCGTTGCACAATCAGAGCAAGGCTGGGGAATTGGAGTTCAAGTATCTCAGATACTTGAACACAAGGGGTGGATGCACCCTGAGCGTGATTTTGTTGCTGTTCCTGTAAGTTATAAAGATCAGGTAATTGAGTTACCACCAGATTCTGAGACCTTGGCTTCCAACAGCTGGTGTCGCCACTTCATGGTTACTGCCGGCAAACATTTTTTAGGGATCCAAGGGCATCCTGAGTTATCAAAGTACTATCTAGAAAGATTGATTCGATCAAGGGAAGATGTATTAGGTGAATCAAAAGTGTCTGATGGAATAAACAGTCTTAAAAATGAGATTCACTCTGATGTGCTGTCACATTGGATTCTGAATTTTCTACGATACTAAGTATTACAAACAAGGTTACGTGAACGCAGGATACAATTCGGTGAGACGCTTGAAAGATTTAGGAAATAGATAGTTAATCTTCTTCCACTCTATGTGAGGATCTGGTTCAGAGAAAAAAGTTAAAGTTGGCAAATCTAACGTCAACACCTTGGCGTGGATTAGAAACAAACGCTATATTTCCCTTGCTGAGGGGAGATCTGTAAATATACTATTTGCCATCCAGGCGGTTATGTTGTTCGTAAGATTTCTGTCTCCGACAATTTTCAAGGTCCCTTCCCTAATTGCTTTTCTATACGTAGTGTCCCCCATCCAAATATCGGCCATGGTCTTAACACTCGAGGTGAAGTAGACATCTACGTCTTTGCCTGGATCGTTGACACAGAGATCAATGTCATCACCTGTTACGACTAACCACCAATCAGGATATTCTTCAATATCTGTAAACTTGAATCTAATAACGGTTTCCTTTCCGATAAGTTTATCCTGAACAATACTGCGCTTTAAATACACCATTAAAAGTTCTACATCATAGTCCTTTTCTGTCAAATTTGACCTGGCCCAGCGCATTCCCCAGTCACCAAGACCCTTGATGGTTGGGAGCAATTCTT
>JAQYVS010000146.1 GCA_030145365.1 Desulfofustis sp.
GAGGCCCGGTCGCGCCTTTTTCGTCGAGGAATACGGTATCCCATCCTATGACGAGCTGATCCTGGTTGCGAGTAAAGATTCGCTCAGTGACCCCAAATTACGCAGGTTTGTCGATGCTCTTGAAGAAGGCGTACAATTTCTCGTTAATCATCCGGATGAGAGCTGGAAACTTTTCGTCTCAGGAGAACGAAAAGAATTAGATGATGAGCTAAATCGCAGGGCCTGGAGGGATACCCTGCCTCGTTTTGCCCTGCGGCCTGGAGCTCTTGACAAGGCACGATATCAGCGCTTTGCTCGCTTTCTGAAAGAACAGAAAATTATTGATGAAATCGCTCCGCTCGAAAACTGGGCCGTCGAACTGCAATAAAGAATCGAGATTGCCCGGGCTATCACGGTTAAAACAGGATAATTCGAGATGTTTTCATGAAAAAGATGAAAAGAATGGTAAAGCCGAAGAGTAAGCTGTAGGGCAAAACAAGATCCCGGGTAATAACACCGCCTCCTTTCAACCGATCGATAATTCGGTGGGTGGCGTAAAGGGAGGCGAAAAAGCCGCCGGCAACAGTAAAAACCTGGATCAAAGCCGAGGCATCTGGGCTTATCAGTCTAGCCCCTCCCTGGACTTCGGCCAGACCGATAATCTCCCTGAAGTTGGCAATCAGACGCCACGATTGAGACACGAAGATCTCGAAATAAACCGCCAGATAAACACCGAGGATGATTGGGATAAAACCATAGCCGAGCAAACGCAGGATCAGCGAGCGATCGATTCTGGTCAGCGAGGCCTGCAGATTGACGGTTAAATAATAACCGATCTGAAAGATGAAGATCAGCCCAAAGAAGATCATCGAACCGATCAGCGCAAACGGCAATCTGCCGAGCATTGCCGGATGGGTCTGCTGCAGCTGATGTATAAACTCAAACAGTTCGGTATGCAGTGCGAATAAAAAGAATATTGCTCCCAGCGAAACAATCAGAAAACTGTCCGGTCGTCGCGGTGCTTCAATATCCCACAATTCCTGAGGCGCCATACGTACATTTAAATGTACCGAGTGCTTGTTGCAGTTTTTGATACATCTGCTGCAGACAATACAATCTCTATTGTTGTCAACCATAAATGGGTGACGAAACATCGGACACCCCGCCTTATCAAGATCACCGGTATAACAGGCATGATCTTCACAACGGTTCAGACAGAGATGCCTATTTGAGCGAACTTCCAGGATAGAAGGCATCGCAAAGATTGCATTGATGGCACCGAGCGGGCACAGATAACGGCACCAGGCCCGTCTTGTAAAAAAATACTAAAGACGATAGAACCTATTGTCACTCCCAGGATTATCCAGCCTGTTACAATTGGGTTTTCATAAGCATTCCAGACAATTTCGACCCAGAGTACGATGATGCAGAGCCAGGCCATGATCCAGCCGGAATATTTTTTTAAAAATACCGGTGTTGAACGGGTGGGTTTGACCAGATATTGCAGGAGGGTGCCAGGTAATGCCAAGGTACAGACAGAACACCAGGTACGGGCCATGAAAAAGAATGAGAAGAAAAGAAGGGGCCAGCCGATTACCCAACTCAACGTTATCCCCAGGTTTTTCTCAGGATCAGAAGGCCCGAAAAATAAGGTGATAACGGCAACCAGCAAGACAATCCCGACAACAGCAGTCGGCAGTGTAGGATATAATTTACTTTCAATCAGGGAGCGGACCCAGCCAATCCGGAGCAGGTTGAATTCCCATTTTCCTTCGCTTTTCGGCAATCCCAAAAGGATGTGATCGCTGAGCAATTCTTCATCTCTGGCAAGCATAACTGCCCGCTGCAGTACCGTGGACAACTCGGTCAGGTTGCCCGGCCAGTCGTAATTCATCAGAATACCCAAGGTCTCCGGGGGTACAGAGCGGATATTTTTCCCGTATTCTTTTCCGAATCGATGCAGATAGTAATCGACAAGATGCGGCAGATCGCGTTTATGGAAACGAAGCGGAGCAACATTGAACACATTCTTTGCCAGAATCTGTTCCAGCTCTTTAATGATTAAGAGTTTTTCTTTGAATTTCTCCATGGAGAAATCGCTGATAAATACCAGACGCGCCTGAAAAGCTATCTCTCGCTGCCCGCCTTCCCGGGTGAAAAACATCGTTTCAATGGTTGTCGCGAGCTTTTTCTGGACCGGCAATGGGATTTTGTCAAAATGCCTGAACACCACAGTTCCACGGGAGAACTGTTCCAGAATGCCGGTTTGCCTGACCTGGCTGAACGGGAAAAAATCGTGTTTGACACCAAACAGTTTTTTGGCCAGTTCATCGCTGCTGTAATCCCTGACGTCCACCTCTATATAAGGTCCCTGGGCCTGCTGTCCCTGGAGATGGACCTGCTTGGCAATGAGCCTTCGGCCGGTACCCGACTCTCCGGTAAGCAGTATCGAATCGTCTGTTGCCGAAAATTTTTCTATGACCGCCTGGATTTCCCGTGCAGTCTGGGAGCGCATAATCCGCTCTTTATTTCCATCGTTTCCGGTGCTGGAATCGTCGCTTTCAAACGGTATCATATCGACGATGCGTATTTCCTCCCGGGTGGAAATGTCGCAGGCAAGCAGACCAGTGGATACATTTTGAAAAGATAAGCGCAACCGTTCGGCGAGGGCGGCTTCTATCTGCTCCTGGACGAGTCGAAACTCATTGAGCATCCGTCTGAAAAATCGATCCGTAAAACAGAACAACACACCATCACAGAGAGAGCGGATAGTCAAAGACTGGGGCTTATTGGTAAGTAAAGAGGTTTCGCCAAAGTGTCCACTCGGCCCAACCCTGCCGACGATGGTATTAATTGCGTCATCACCCTCCATGATCAGTTCCACTTCGCCCACAGCCACAACATAGAAGGTATCGGCGGTATCACCTTTACTGTGCACGATCTCCCCTTCGGAGACATATCGGACCGTCACGTTTTCGGCAATTGTTTCAAGCTGCTGAGAACTGAGATTCTTAAAAAGAACTGTATGCTTGAGGTATTGGAGGATGAGTTCGGATTTCATTTACTTTCGGGACAACAGCATCGCCTCTTTCAATCATTGATTCCGCAGTCTGTCAGCAGAGCTAAGGAGATGGGATTTGAGAACCTTTTTGATCAACGGAGCAACCGAATAAACATCAATCAGATCGTCGGATTTGGTTCCTGGATAGGTGTCCGACCCGATGATCTTAACAATCTTACTTTTTTTAAACTTTTTCCGTGCCTCACCGGAAAGAACCAGATGGGTGGCCAGTACATATACATCTCTAGCCCCGGCATCGAGACATCTGGAAGCAGTCTGGATAATTGAACCACCGGTTCTAATCATATCGTCGCAGACAATTGCACTTTTCCCTTTCACAACCGAGGAGACCTGGCTGACTATGGTTTTATCGGTGTCGTAGCGATCCTTATCGGCAGCTGTGTGCGGACAATCCAGCAGACTCGCGAGCCGAGCAATCCGTTTGGAAAATCCATAATCGGGCGACACCAGGACAAAATCGTCGAGATCGAGATTGCGAATTTTTTTAACCACCAGCCGATCCGACCAGAGATGTTTGGTCCTGATCTCTCCCGCGTGGGCATGCAGGACTGCTTCTGAATGAAGATCAATAAACGCCACAAAATGAGGACGGGCCCGAAATATCTGCCGGGTTCTCGTTATTCCTTTGGGAATCTCTCTGGTATCCGGTTTGGCCCGTTCCATGGTGGAGTAGCCGAGGTAGGGAATAACCACATTAATAGAGGCTGCATTCCAATATCGTCCGCCCTGAATCAAATCAAGAACTTCCTGATGAGAGGTGTCGTTGTGAGTTGCGCCGATGATAACCAGATCTTTTTCAGCAATTTCATCAGGAAAGGCATGATAACGCTCTCCATCGGAAAACTCCTTGCGGATCATGTTCGAGAATTCAACACCGAGACTGTCAGCAACCTTTTTAGCCAGCGGTGTCGAGGCTTCATTAGCAACCAGCACCAGGTTGTAGCGTTTTTTCATCTTGTCTCCCTTTAATCCGACTATCCCC
>JAQYVS010000219.1 GCA_030145365.1 Desulfofustis sp.
ACAGTTATATACAGCTCCATATATGTGGAGCCCAAATTGCCACCAAAGCCTTCCTCGAGCGTAACCATACAGGTTTTATTGGGTTTAGTGAAAGCCAGCAGAACATTGTCATAGGATGCCTCACCGACATGTCTCCATTTATTATTTGTCATGGAGGCTATCATATAATCCCGTAATGAGGTGATTTCAATTTTACCTTTAAAATTCAGAACACCGCCACGAAATGATTCGGTTTTTATCGACATTGATTTTTTTGTATCCATCTTCATTTCTGGTGGTATTTCAATATCGTCGTAGTTGTTAACTGCAGAAGGAATCGGTCCACTATCACCACCAGCATCAGCGGTCGTGCTCTTTGAGGCACAGCCAGAAATTGTCAGCAGACAAACAGCAACAATCATAAAAACGGATAATCTTCTCAAAATTGGGATGGTCATATTATTCCTCCTGGTAGGTATTATCTCATACTGTATCAACCACATAACTATCTTAAATATCGAAATAAAAAATACTGGCAGAATAATTTACTATATATGAACGATTACTACAAGAAACAGCATGAGTTTATTGTAAAACAATGTATTGTACCGTCTAGATTCATACCCTTTAAAACATGTTTAAAAGGTGATTTTCAATGACCTTGGATGAAAAACCCATACAGATTAATCGTTATCCCATCAAGCTCGGACAATTTCTCAAACTGGCGGGCATCGTTCAGGATGGATTTGAGGCAAAAGCTCTGATCACTAATGAAGCGGTGTCGGTCAACAATATAGTTGAAACAAGACGCGGAAGACAATTGTCTAAAGAGGATAAAGTCACTATAGAAGACACTACCTATATTTGCAGCTAGAGTGTTACAAATTCAGATCTAAGGCGAAATCATATTCAATATTGCTCCACTTCAAACTGCTTGATTGCGATAAAATCTGCTCGGTCAATAATTGTGTATCTTTTATGTCATCGGGTTATAATCTGAAGAATATCTCAATGTATCTTAATTAATACTCTAACTCCGCTCAGCAATGTTCAGAAATATTGACTCTGTCCATGTTCTGTTGACAGCAGAGTAATAGTCCAGGCAATGACGAACTTAGTGACCGAACAAGACGCTCCACTGGCTGAGCGAATGCGTCCAGACTGCCTTGAAAATTTCTTTGGCCAGGAAAAACTGGTAGGCAAAGGAAAACTTCTCAGGGAACTCCTTGAGTCTCAGTCCATCCCTTCACTTATCTTATGGGGTCCTCCCGGTACCGGTAAAACCAGCCTTGCTAAAATTATTTCTGGGTCAACTCAATTAGATTTTATTTTCTTTTCTGCTGTCCTCTCGGGAGTTAAAGACGTTCGAAAAATAGTCGAACAAGCTGCTCAACGACTAAAATCGGAAAAAATAAAAACCATTCTCTTTGTTGATGAAATCCATCGTTTCAATAAAAGTCAACAGGATGGTTTTCTTCCCCATGTTGAAAGCGGGCTGTTGACCCTCATCGGTGCGACGACAGAAAATCCGTCTTTCCAGGTGATCGCGCCTCTGCTTTCACGCTGTAGGGTTCTGGTATTAGAACCGCTAACCGATAATGATCTTAAAAAGATTATTGAACGCACTCTTACAGACGTTGAACATGGCCTGGGTGCTGACAATCTGGAACTGGAAGACAGTGCCGTTAATCTTTTGATTGAATCAGCCGACGGTGATGCCCGTAAAGCACTCAATATCCTCGAAGTTGCTACAACACTGGCATTTCAAAAAATACCAGACGACGCTTCAGTAATTGTGATTACCGAAGATCACATCTCAGAAGCCGCTCAGAAAAAAGCCTTACGTTACGACAAAGATGGAGAAGAACATTATAATCTGATTTCAGCACTGCATAAAAGTTTGCGGGATTCTGACCCGGACGGTTCGATCTACTGGTTTTATCGAATGATCGATAGCGGAGAAGATCCTTTGTATATCGGCAGAAGGCTTATCAGGTTCGCTTCTGAAGATATTGGAATCGCCGACCCTAATGCTCTGGTGCAGGCCATTACCGGTCGACAAACATATCATATGCTTGGAAGTCCCGAAGGTGAACTGGCTCTGGCTCAAGTCGTGATTTATTTAGCCACCGCTCCTAAAAGCAATAGTATTTACCGGGCATCTAAAACCGTACGTAATCGGATAAAAAAAAGTGGCTCACTTCCAGTTCCGCTGCATATCAGAAACGCACCCACTTCCCTAATGAAGAATCTTGGATACGGTAAAGGCTACCAATATGCACACGATACAGAAGACGGACTTGTAGAACAAAATCATCTGCCGCCGGAACTTGAGGGAACAGTATTTTATCAGCCCACCAATAGAGGTTATGAAGCCATCGTTAAGGATCGACTTGACAAGTGGCGAAAAATTTTAAGTAAAAAAAAGAAATGAAACCACCTTACAATCGGGCGATCTTTTTCTTTGTTACCATGCTTTGTGTACTCATCGTTGCTGGTAATTCTTTTTGCAAAGAAACAGTGCAATCACAGGAACATATATTGATATTCTCAGGTAATGTTAAGGGGGGATTGGACGCATGCGGCTGAGGCTCAAGTCGACTGGGCGGACTGTCCGGAAAATCTTATCAAATCAATAGAATCATCGCGAAAAATACACTCCCTTTAGCTCTGGTAGATTCTGGGAATCTACTGTTTAAAGGAACTGGTCCTTATCAGAAGAATTCGGGCCCAATAATTAGTGGTGAGGCAATTGCCCAGGCCTACACAATAATGAGCTACGATGCTGTAGGTGTGGGTCCGCTTGATCTGTCAGGGGGCCTTGAACTTCTGAAACAAACAGAGGAAAAAGGACTTAACTGGACCTCTGTTAACCTTCTCGATGAAAACGGGTCAACAGTCTTTCCTGCCTACCGCACAAAAAAAATTGGCGATCTCACATTTGCCTTTGTCGGCCTGACCAAGCCAACTGCCAGAAAAGGTATTAACTACAGTATCAGCAATGGTCAAGACGAACTTACCCGGTTGCTTCCTGAGCTTTCCCAATCCGTTGATCTCATCGTCGTGCTCTCATCGCTATCCTTAGATTCAAACAAGAGTCTTGCTGAACAGTTCGAAGATATTGACGTTATTGTCGGAGCGGATACAAGCAA
>JAQYVS010000241.1 GCA_030145365.1 Desulfofustis sp.
TCGGTTATCACCTCCATCAGCATGGATCATGAGCAGTATCTGGGCAGCAATATTGCAGAAGTTGCCTTTGAAAAAGCGGGCATTATTAAACCGTCGATACCGGTTATCTCTGGAGTTGATGATCCTGATGCTCGAGCAGTAATTGAGAGAACATGCCGGGAGAAAGACGCACCCCTGATAAAAAAAGACCATGATTTCAGACTAGTGCAGGACTCTGGTGACATCTGGAGCTGGGAGTCGGATACCGATTCTCTGCGGCTCAAACAAATTCCCTCTGAATACAGGAACAGCTGGCAGATGGACAACGTGAGCTGTGCCATTGGTGCAGCACTGGGATTGCGCAGTGTGGGGTATGAAATCTCGGAGCAGCACATTGATGATGGGATTGGTTCTACTACCTGGCCGGGAAGACTGGAATATATCCGGACCACCCTCAGATTCCTGCTCGACGGTGCGCATAATCAGGCTGGCGTTGATTATCTGATTCAAATACTCAAGCAATACGAGTATCGACGTCTGTTTGTGATCTGGGCTTCGATGGCAGATAAAAGTTATCAAACCATGCTGCGTGATATTGCTGTTCTGGCCGATGTTCTCCTGCTCCCCCGTCCGGACAGCGAACGCGCGGCTGCACCTGAGGAGCTCAGGCACCAGCTGGGACACATCTCCGCCAAAGACCTGCAATGCTGTGACAGTGTTGAGCAGGCCTTTCTCCAGGTGCATAAGCAAGCCAATGAGGATGACCTGGTAGTTGTCGCCGGCTCACTGTATCTGATCGGAGAATTTCGTAAAATGCTGGTTGGCGAGGTCGTTGGCTGATGGGTGATTATCTCTGGCTTGATGGCGTCAGCGAAGAAACCATTAGGCGTGAACGTGCGAAAGCCCGTGATCTGCGAAAGACCAGATGGTGGCAGCAGAAAACAGCGTCTGGCGCCTGTTACTATTGCTCGAAGATTATAGTTCACAAGGAACTGACGATGGATCATCTGGTTCCACTTGCCAGAGGCGGACGCAGTAATAAGGATAATCTGGTTCCCTGCTGTAAGGACTGCAATAACAAGAAGAAGACGATGTTGGCGGTTGAATGGGAGGAATACATCAATAAAAAAGACTGACACAATTTATGATCTCGACATATTTGCTTTCCATCATCTTTTTCTTTCTTACCTGTTTGTCTGCAACAGCTTCAGACTTTAGACTCGCTTTCCCGGTGGATTGTATCCTGGGAGAAGAGTGTATTATTCAAAATTATGTCGATGTTGATGCAGGGAAAGAATGGCACGACTATAATTGCGGATTTCTGACCTACGACGGTCATAAAGGGACGGACATCCGAATTCAGGATTACCAGGCCATGAACAAAGGTGTGGCCGTTCGAGCTGCCTCCGACGGAGTTGTTCTGGGAATCAGGAACAACGTGGACGACCGCAAAACAAACGAAGCGTATACCGACTATTTGAAAAGCGTGAGCGGCAAGGAATGCGGAAACGGCCTTGTAGTGGTCCATGATGACAACTACCAGACGCAGTATTGCCATATGAGAAAGGGCAGTGTTGCCGTAAAGGTTGGAGACAGGGTCAAAGAGGGTGATTTCTTAGGTTATATCGGCCTATCTGGTAAAACGCAGTTTCCCCACCTGCATATTTCACTCAGACTAAATAAAAAAGTCATCTCGCCGTTTGTCGGCACATGCAGCACTGCTGGCCAATACCTGTGGAAAGATGACATACCCTATACTGATACCCAACTGCTCAAATTCGGGTTTGCAGATGCTGCGCCAAGCCTTGACTCGATCGAAGTTGGTACGGCAGTTACGCTGAATAAACATTCAGCTGCCTTTCTTTTCTGGGCAAACGTCGTTGGCATCAAAAAAGGTGATGAGCAGGAGATAACGATTTTCATGCCCGATGAAAAGATACTCGTGCATAAGACTCAGATCATAAAAAAATCAAAGGTCAACTGGTTGTCTTTTGTCGGTAAAAAGCGGCCGACTAATGGCTGGCGGTCTGGATTATACAGAGCGGTGTATCTATTAAAACGCGATGGTGCAACACTTATAGAAAAAGAAGTGCAGACAATTATTCATTAATTCCCGAGGAAAATATCAAAAAAATCGGCAGAATACGCCATGCCGGGATGTAGCATCTAATTATTTGTCAAAGATTAAACTTGCTGATAGCCTTGTTCGAAAGATATTCGCCGATTGGCAATGCCGAAGTTGCGGCAGGCGATGGGGCATTGCACACATGCAGGGAGCGCTCAGTTTCTGAAAATAAAAAGTCATGGACCAGACTGCCGTCAGCCATAACCGCCTGTGCTCGAATTCCTGCCGGATAATTACCCAGATCAGACAGTTTGATCTGAGGGCAGTATTTTCTTACTCGATTGAGATATCCCGGCTTATAAAGTGAATCAATAAATTCTTTGAATCCTGCATTCAGATTTGCTCCAATCACTTTCCAGAACCCGGAAAACAGGAGCATCTCTGATACATCTTTGAAACTGAAGTTTATTGTTCCGTATCCTTCCCGCTTCCATCCCAATACGGCATTAGGTCCAACGGTAATCTTCCCGTCAATCATCGGTGTCAGATGTACTCCCAGAAAGGGCAGCTCCGGATCGGGAATGGGATAAATCAGGTGATGTACAATGCTGTTTAATGTGTCCGGCAGCTGATAATACTCTCCACGAAACGGTACAATCTGAAAATCAAGATCTATGTTCATCATGCCCGCCAGACGATCGGCCATGAGTCCTCCGCAAACGATAAGGTGGGAAGTTTCTATGATCTGATTTCCCGCCGTTATGAAGATTGCTGACTGGGATTCATCTATTTTTCTGACTTCAGAGGCGAACAGTATGTCTCCACCTAACTCCTGATACCTCGATATCATTGTTTGGGTGATGAGCGGAAAATCAGTAATGGCGGTAGCGGGTACAAATAACGCCCCGATACCGATAATGTTTGGTTCTTTGTTCTTGAATTCGCTCTCCGATAAGCGCTGAACTTCTATTTCATTCTCAGCGCAACGCTTCTCAAGATGACTCATCCTCTGTAGTTCAAGTTCGTTGGTTGCCACCAGCAGCTTCCCGCACTGGGTGTAGGGGATATCATTTTCCGAACAAAACGTCCGGGTCAGAACTGCTCCTCGTTTACAAAAATCGGCTTTCAAGCTTCCGGGTTTATAGTAGACACCTGCGTGGACAACTCCTGAGTTATG
>JAQYVS010000256.1 GCA_030145365.1 Desulfofustis sp.
GGCATTATTTCCGGTAAGAACCCGCACATTCAGAATCTCTCAGTCGGCGGCGTAACGGCTGCCATCAATCTGGACAACGAAGCCACCCTTAACATGGAACGGCTCTACCGGGTCAAGAACCTGATTGAAGAGGTTCGCGGATTCATCAACAACGTCTACCTGGTCGATCTGGCTGCAGTCGGCGCCCTGTACGCAGAATGGCTGCCCTACGGCCACGGCGTGACCAATTACCTGGCCTCACCCGATATGCCGCTTGATGCCGCTGCCACCAAGTTCGACCTGCCCGGTGGAACGATTATGGACGGAGATCTTTCCAGTGTTACATCATTCAACAACCTCAGTGATCCCTCCTTCAAAGACAACGTGCAGGAGTCCATTGCCCGAGCCTGGTATGATGGCGACTGGCAGAAGCATCCGTGGGAAGAAGAAACTGCCCCGAAAGCTGGTGATTTTGATGGAGAAGGCCGCTACAGCTGGCTCAAGGCACCACGTTTTTCTGGTAAGCCGATGCAGGTTGGTCCGCTTGCCCAGATGCTGGTCGGTTATGCCCAGGGTCATGAAAAAATCGTCAACGGCGTCAACGGCGCCCTTGATCTGGTCAGTAAGATTGCCGGAACGAAGGTTGGCCCCGACGCTCTGTTCGGAACACTCGGCCGTCATGCTGCCCGGGCTGTCCGCTGTTCACTGATGGCAGACCTTACCCTGAAGCATTGGGACATGCTGGTTGACAATATCGGCAGCGGCGATCTGGAAATCTTTAATCCGCCGACCTTCCCGAAAGGTGAGCAGAAAGGCGTCGGTGTCCATGAGGCACCACGCGGACTGCTGTCTCATTGGATCGTTATTCAGGATGGCAAAATTAAGAACTATCAATGTGTTGTTCCATCAACCTGGAATGCCGGACCACGTGATGCTCAGGATCAGCTCGGACCCTACGAGGCGTCTTTGCTTGGAAATCCGATTGCCGATCCGGAACGGCCGCTTGAAGTTCTTCGGACCATCCACTCCTTCGATCCCTGTATCGCCTGTGCCGTGCACATGCTGGATCCGGAAGGCCGTGAAGTTATGAAAGTCAAGGCTCTGTAATTTTGAGATTGCACATTAACTTTCAACTTTCGGCTACAACCGACAGGAGGTAATTATGGCGTATGAAAAGAAAAAATGCTGGAGCATCCTGCTTCGGCTCTATCACTGGGCATTTGCACTGTCAATTGTAACTTTATGTATCACTGGCTTTTACATTCACGGCCCGTGGACCAACTCGTTGCAAGAAGGCAGTGTCTCATGGCCGATGGCCTATATGCGATTTGTGCATTTTCTGGCCGGTTATGTTTTTACCGCAGCGGTTCTGACCAGGATCTTTTTGTATCTGTTCGGGAACAAGCAGGAACGAATTTTAGAACACCTGCCTGTTACTCCTCGTAATATAAAGAATTTATTTTCGACCTTATTACAATACAGTTACATCAAGGACAGTCATGATCCTGATCGTTTGGGTCATAATATCCTGGCCGGTATCACCTATGTGATCACCATTGCTGCAGCCGTTTTCCAGCTGATCAGCGGTTTTTATATGCTCTATCCGGAACTTGCACTCTGGAATGGCTGGCTCTGGGAAGGCTTAGGCTTGACAATCTTTGGTAGCCAGCAGATGGCCCGCTATATCCATCATCTGCTGATGTGGTGGTTTATGATTTTTGCCTTTATTCATGTCTATCTTGTTATTTGGAATGATGTGAAGCAACCGGAAGGACTTATTTCTTCCATTTTCACCGGTGTTAAATTCACGCACAAGGCGTAAATCACTTAAAAACGGGGTCGAAATTCTCGTCCGGGGCACTGTCCAGGGCGTGGGCTTTCGACCCTTCGTTTTTAAGCTCGCCTCTTACTTCTCCATCTCCGGCAGCGTAATAAACACCAGCGACGGCGTCCTGATCCAGGCAATCGGATCTGAGATCTTTTCCTTTATTGAAGCACTAAGATCTGAAGCTCCGCCACTGGCGCGTATCACCGAGTTCACTTATAAACCCCGTGATCAAGTCTTGCAGGCCGATAGCTTTACGATTTTGTCGAGTATGGCCACCGATTCCGCCCGGGCGAACATTCCGCCTGATATCAGCCACTGCAGCGATTGTTTTGATGAGCTCAACGATCCGGAAAATCGAAGATATCGCTATCCATTCATCAACTGCACCAATTGCGGTCCCCGGTTTACCATTGTTGAAACACTACCCTACGACCGGCCCAAAACCTCAATGAAATGCTTCACCATGTGCAGCACGTGCGAAAGCGAATATCTCGACCCCTATGACCGCAGATTTCATGCCCAGCCTAACGCTTGCCCAGTCTGTGGTCCGCAGATTTCTTATCATGATAACAGTGGAAATCAGATAGCCTGCCAAGACGTTATCGATGCAGCAATCTCTGCCATCCTGGATGACAGGGTTCTCGCCATTCGCGGGCTCGGCGGCTTCCATCTCTGCGTCAACGGTTGCTCTAAACAAGCGGTGGAGATCTTAAGAACTCGCAAGAACCGCCCGGACAAGCCCCTGGCGATCATGGTCAAGGACCTGGATCACGCCGAGGGTCTATGCGACATTTCAGCACTGGAAAAAAAGACCTTAGAATCACCGGAACATCCGATTGTCCTGCTGAGCCCCAAGCTCACTTCCGTGCTGGCTGAAAACCTTGCTCCGGATATGTGCCATATTGGCCTGATGCTGCCATACACCCCGCTGCACCATCTGTTTTTCAACCACCCGGATTGCCCGGAAGCCCTTGTTATGACCAGCGGTAACAGCAGCGGTGAACCGATTTGTACGGCAAATGAAGATGCTCGTGATCGATTAGCATCGATTGCCGACTTCTTTGTTTTGCATAATCGCGACATCGTCACCCGAGTTGACGATTCTGTGGTTAAACAGAGCGGCTCTCAGATGCGTACCTTTAGACGAGCCAGAGGCTATGCTCCTGAACCGATTCAGATTGCTGCCACCCTGCCGGAACTGATCGCCTGCGGCGGCGGACTGAAAAGTACCTTCAGCCTGGCACGAGATCAGTCGATTTTTCCCAGCCAGCATATCGGCGATCTTTTTAATCTTTCTTCCTACGAGTTCTACCAGGAATCGATTGTAAATCTTATGCGGCTCTATGAAATCAAACCGATTGCTGCAGCCTGCGATCTGCATCCCGATTATCTGAGTAGCCGTTTTGCTGAGGAACTTGGACTGCCGCTCTACAAAATTCAACACCATCACGCCCACGCGGCTGCCGTCATGGCAGAACATGGCTTGAACCGGCCGGTCCTGGCAATCGTCATGGACGGCACTGGATTTGGACCGGATGGAACCATTTGGGGTGGTGAAATCCTGCAAGCCGATTTGACGTCTTTTACACGGATTGGCAATCTCCAACCCCTGGAATTGCCTGGAGGGGATGCAGCAGCCCAGGAGCCATGGCGTATGGCGCTGTCAATACTGCATAAGATTTGCGGACCGTCCTGTCTGGATTCAGATTTTTTAAATACCATTGATGTAATCAAACGCACAACCATTGTGCAGATGATCGAAAACGGCCTCAACGCTCCGCTGACCTCAAGCTGTGGCCGCCTGTTTGATGCTGTGGCCGGACTTCTTGGTATAAATATGGTGTCAAGCTTTGAAGGCCAGGCGGCAATGCAGCTTGAATCGTGTGCTCGAAAAGCGTTGACAAATGACTGGAAAGATTTACTGATTGAAGAAATGGCTACTGTAGATCACTATCTGCGGCAAGAAAACACACAAAGATGGGAGATTATTTCTTCAGAATTTGTTAATACGTTGCTTGACGATATATCTACCGGTAGAAACCGGTCCGCTATCGCACTGCAGTTTCACTCCTGGCTGATCAGCTGTCTTTCCCGCCTTGTCGAGAAACTTTCTGTAATTACAGGAATCAGTGACGTTGTCCTGTCGGGCGGCTGCATGCAGAATGGTCTTTTGCTTGAAGGATTGTTATTCAGCTTGACCGAATTGGGACTTCGTCCCTATACCGGAGCCAGGATTCCGATTAACGATGGTGGGATCTCGGTCGGTCAGGCAATAATTGGAGGTTTACAACATGTGTCTTGCAGTACCAATGAGGGTTGATGAAGTCAAAGGAGATCCCGACGACTTCACCCAGGAACAGATTGCCACCGTTACTATGGATGGAATCAGTAAGCAAATTCGGCTGGACGTGGTGGATCGCTGGCCGGAAATCGGTGATTATGTGATCGTTCACGCCGGTTTTGCCATTCATTCAATGGTCGAGGAAGAGGCTAAGAAGAATATAGAACTGATCAGAGAACTCGCTTCGCACATGCCTGAAGAGCTGCTGCTTGCCGGGGATGATTCGTGAAATATATTGATGAATACCGGGACAGAGCCCTGCTCAAACCACTGGTTGCAGAGCTGGAAAAATCGCTGACCAAACCCGTTCGGCTGATGGAGGTGTGCGGGACCCATACCATGGCCATCTTCCGTAGCGGAATCCGCTCGATCCTGCCAGAAGGCATGGAAATCGTCTCCGGTCCCGGTTGCCCCGTTTGTGTAACCTCAGCCTCGCATATGGATGCGTTTATCAAGATGGCTGAAATCGCGAACGTACGGGTGGCCATTTTCGGTGATCTTTTCCGGGTTCCAGGAAGCCACGGCTCCCTGGCCAATGCCAGTTCCCAGGGAGCTCATGTCGATGTTGTATATTCGCCGATGGATGCACTTGAACTGGCCAGAAAAAACCCGAATGACCTCATAATATTTCTCGGTGTAGGCTTTGAAACGACGACACCTGGGATCGCTGCCACAATACTGGCGGCCTCCCATGAACAGATCGAAAATTTCTGCGTTTTTTCAACCCATAAGGTGATTCCAGGACCGATGGAAGCTCTTATGCAGGATCCTGATCTTAATCTCAACGCCTTGCTTTGCCCGGGACACGTTTCGGCCATTATCGGGGCCGGGGCCTACCAGCCCTTTGTAGACAAGTACGGTCTGGCCTGCGTGGTTGCCGGGTTCGAACCTGCCGATCTGCTTAACGGACTTATCCTATTGGCCAGACAGATAGGAGACGGGCAGCCAAAGGTGGAAAATATCTATCCCCGCGTCGTCACCTGGGAAGGCAACAAGCGGGCCATGGCGATGGTTGATGAAATATTTCAACCCGTCGACATGGAGTGGCGCGGTCTTGGCGTCCTTCCCCAGAGCGGCCTGGCAATCAGAGATAAATATCAGAACTTTGATGCTGAAAAGCGCCTGAATATAGAGATCATTCCAGCCGAAGAGCCCAAAGGCTGTCTCTGCGGGGAGATCCTCAAAGGACAGATGATTCCCCCTCAGTGCCCGCTCTTTGACCGTCGCTGTACACCGTCAAATCCGGTTGGTCCATGCATGGTGTCCAGCGAAGGAACCTGCGCTGCCTACCACAAATATGGGCGAGACCTTTAGCCTTTTTCGATGACGATAAACTCAACTGGATTGATGTAAAAAGATGTCACAAAATACTATTCTTCTCGATCATGGCAGCGGCGGACTCGCCAGCCAGGAGTTGATCAGCAATCTTTTTTTAAAATATCTCGATAACCCGATCCTGCGCGGCCTCGAAGACAGTGCGGTACTTGAAAACCAAGAGGGAAACCTGGTCTTTACCACAGACAGCTATGTGGTGGATCCACTTTTTTTTCCAGGAGGTGATATCGGCAAACTGGCTGTGCACGGCACCATAAATGATCTTGCCATGCGCGGCGGCAAACCTATCTGCCTGAGTCTCGGGCTGATACTTGAAGAGGGAATGGAGCTTGATGAACTGGAAAAAATCATTATCTCCATCGCTGAAGCATCGGATCAAAGCGGAGTGCCAATTGTCACCGGAGACACCAAAGTTGTCCCCAAAGGCAAAGGTGACAAACTCTTTATCAACACCTCGGGAATCGGTATCGCCGACAAGACCATATCCTTATCCTCCCAAAACGGTACCGTTGGCGATGCGGTGATTCTGTCCGGAACCATCGGGGATCACGGCATAACCATTATGACCAGAAGAGCCGGCATCGCCCTTGAGGGCAACCTGCAAAGCGATACCATGGCCCTGCATACACTGGTGGCAAAAATCCTCGCTAAATTTCCCCAGGCTGTGCGCACCTTCCGGGACCCAACCAGGGGCGGAGTGGCCACCACCTTAAATGAAATTGCTGCTGCCAGCGGCTGCTGCATCGTCATGGAAGAAGATGTGTTACCGATCAGAGCTGAAGTTCGAGCGGCCTGTGAGATCCTGGGCCTGGAACCGCTTTATCTGGCCAACGAAGGTAAATGTCTGGCGGTGGTCGACGGTAATGAAGCAGACAAGATTGTCAATCTGATGAAACAAACGCACGAAGGCAAAGACGCCGTAATAATCGGCAGACTGGTGGACGGTAAAGCAGGAAGGGTCCTGATCAACACCCCGATCGGTGGATCAAGGGTGGTGACGCCCCTGCATGGCGAGCCGCTTCCCAGAATCTGTTAACAATTACTCTTATGGAAACGCAAAAGAAAATAGGAATTTTAGGTATCGGCAACCTGCTTGTCTCAGATGAAGGCTTTGGTGTGCATGCCGTTCGTTATCTGGAAGAACATTATCAATTCCCCGATAACGTGATTATTATAGACGGAGGCACTGCGGGCATTTATATGAGCCCGTTTCTGGAAGAGTGTGATCCTGTTATCGTAATCGATGTGGTTGATATCGATGCCGAACCCGGCTCCATGCATTACTATTCCAACGAAGATGTTAAGGCCGGTAAAATCAGTACCCGCATGTCTCCCCACCAGCTCGGCCTGCTGGAAGTCCTTGAAATCTGCAAACTGAGAGATGCTGCACCGGAATCGGTGGAATTTTATTGTGTGGTTCCGAAAACCCTGGAGACCTCCACCGAACTCTCTGATGTGGTTGCTCCCCGGATCAAGGACATCTGCGATATTGTACTTAAGCGTCTAGGGGAAATGGGCGTTGAAGTCAGCAAGAGGACCAACTGATCAGCAATGCATGAAATATCTCTTGTTCAGGGGTTGCTCCAACAACTCCACGATATTGCCCGGCAGCATAAAACCAGTCGTGTGCTGAAAGTCACCATGGTGGTCGGCCCGTTGTCAGGGGTTGTGGTTGAGTCATTCAAGTTCGGGTTTGACATATTAACCAAGGAAGACGATCTTGTCAGAGACGCTGAACTTAAAATCATCATACCCGAAGTCGTCTATCGGTGCAGTGGCTGCGGAGCCGAATATACAACCAGCGGGGGGCGCCCAGAACGATGCGAATCCTGCGACGACAATCTTCTCTACACCGAAGATGGAAACGATCTGATTTTACAGCAGGTTGAAATGGAATAACCCAGAATTATTAAGAAAAAGGTAGAATTATGTGCGATGCATGCGGTTGTCAAACTCACACTCATGATCACGGCCACGATCACTCTCATACACACACCCACGATGAGTCGGTAATTATTGATATCAATCGATCCCTTTTTGCAGCCAACGATGCAATGGCGCGAAGCAATCGGGAACATTTCGATGAAGAAGGTATCGTGGTATTGAACTTGATTTCCAGCCCCGGTTCAGGCAAAACGACACTGCTGGAACATACCATCGATAAGATCGGCGGGGAAATGAAGATCGGGGTCATCGAGGGTGACATCGAAACGGAACGGGATGCTGAACGGATCAGGGCCAAAGGTGTTCCCGCCATCCAATTGACCACCGGCGGCGCCTGCCACCTCGATGCGTCCATGATTCACCGCGGCTTTCACCAACTGCAAAAAGAGCCTGGAGGTGATAAGATCGACCTGCTGGTGATCGAAAACGTCGGGAACCTGGTTTGTCCGGCCACCTTTGATCTGGGCGAGCATAAACGGGTTGTCCTGGTTTCGGTTCCGGAAGGCCCGGACAAACCGGCGAAGTATCCAAAAGCTTTCACCAGTTCACAGCTCTTTTTAATCACCAAGACCGACCTGCTGCCCTATTTCGACTTTGAAGTCGAACAGGCCTCGCAAGAAGCACTGCACCTAAATCCGAATTTGACGGTTATGGATTTTTCCGCCACCACCGGCGACGGCTTTGACAGCTGGCTCGACTTCCTGCGAAATCTTGTCAAAGAGCGGAAGAGCTGATTCGGGCAGTTACGTAGCGAGTGTTGCCTTTATTTCCGCCAGGGTTTCCCGGCCGTTGTTGGCAAGAATATAGCTCCCCAGTTCACTGCCGAGCGCCTGCGGTTCAACCACCGATCCACTCACCGTTTTACAGAGCAGCCAACTGCCGTCAAGATTGGCCAATCCACCGGTAAGAATGATCGTATTTCCCTCTATCACGGCATGGCCAAAGGCAGGAATTGAACAACCGCCTTCCAAGGTTTTGAGAAAGGCTCGTTCGGCCAGCAGACAGAGTTCGCTCTTGACATTATTTAATGAATTTCGGATCAGCGTCCTTTTTTCAGTTGAGAGCTTTTTCGAAGATTCAATGGCAATACATCCCTGGCCCACCGGAGGGATGAAACGAGCCTCATCAAAGCTGTGGACGATCATTTTGTCGTAGCCCATCCTTGATACTCCGGCATAAGCCAGCATCAGGGCATCACAGGCGCCTGATTCAAGCTTTGCAATTCTGGTCTGTAAATTGCCCCGCATCGGCACCGCGGTGACATGCGGATAATAGTGTTTCAGCATGGCAACACGGCGAACCGAGGAAGTACCAACGGTAAACGGCCGATCAGGGGAGCCGAGATCAATTGCAGAGTTGAACCCGACCAATACATCATGACTCTTCTCGCGTTCACTAAAGGCGATGAGTTCAAAATCATCGGGCAATGTTGACTGCATATCTTTGGCACTGTGAACGGCAATATCGATGGTGCCGCCTGCCAGCTGCTCTTCCAGCTCTTCAGTAAAGACGCCTTTACTGCCGATTTTGGCAATGGAGCGATCCAGAATTTTGTCCCCTTTTGTCTCCATTGCGGCGATCGTGGTTGCAAGACCCTGTTCGTTCAGGATTTTGCAGACCGTTTCAGTCTGCCACATCGCCAGTTTACTTTTACGGGTACCAACGGTAATGGTCGTCATCGTCATTTCCTCTTTATTACTTCCCAGCCAAACTGCCCATTGTTCACGGCGGCCACCATATCATATGTCGATACTTTTTGTAATAGCAATGCGATCTGAACCTCAGTGCCGGCAGTAAGGAGATCTTGTTTCACGTTTTTTTCGGCAGGATGACCGTAAAGGTACTGCCCCCATTCAAACTGCTTGAAACAACAATTCTGCCGCCATGGGCATCGACAACCGCCTTGACGTAATTCAGCCCCAGTCCCAATCCCTGCTTTGTACGGCTTCGATCTCCCCGGTAGAGCCTGTCCCAGATTCGATTGAGCTCAGAATCTGAAATACCAATGCCGCTATCCTGAAAATTGACGAGGAGTCCTTCTTCACTCAGTTTCCCGTCAATTGCCAGGGTTCCGTTTTTAGTATTGTACTTGATTGCATTATCGATCAGATTGGCCCAGACCTGGGACAGCCGGGTCCGATCTCCATAGACGACAAGCCCATCATCAATATCAACCCCGATTGTGACACCTTCATCTTCGGCCTGGTACTCATAAATTTGAGCGATCTCAAGGATATTTTCCGCAAGATCAAAACTCGTTTTATCCAGCTCCATCATGCCAGATTCAGCTTCGGCAACACTCATCATAATGTTCAACATATTGAGAACCAGTTGGCTTTCCTCCAGACAGTCAGACAAGGCATCGCGCAGCCTGTCTGGATCATTACCACCCTGAAGAGCATACTCGGAAACGGACCGCAGCCGGGTCATCGGCGTCCTGAGATCGTGAGCGACATTATCCAGCGATTGCTGCATTTCCGTTACCAGCTGGTTATTGTGCTGAAGAATTCGGTTGATCCGGCCAAATATTTTTCTGTAGTGATCGGAGCCAACAGCAGAAGAATCAAGCAGTTCCCGTGTATCGGTTTGAACCTCTTCCAGCTGTAAACGCAATTGGTTCAACGGCGAGAGACTCAACCTTAAAGCCAGATAACTCAGAAAAATCGACACCAGTAACGCAACACCAGCGCCAATAAGAATACAATTGAAAATGCGTTCATACAGACGGTGAAACGAGCGATCCTTCCGACCGGCCTGAATAATTACGTTAGGGGCAGGATTCAGTGAAATAATATTCCATACGGCAGCCTCTTTGTTATTGGTGGCACCATCAATGTTCAGCCAAAATCCGCTGAGCTCAGGGTCCAGCCGGGCCAGGACGCGTATATCATAGGTGGTATCGCTTGAGGCTGAAAAAAACAGATGCTCCCCGTTTTGTATTACACGAATAAACCCAAGATCTTTAAGCACCTCCTGGCCACGAGTAGAAGAATAGATATCCTGGCCGAGAAGAAGCGAGTGATTGCGGGCGAGAAAACTCTCGAGCGAGCGTTTCAGATCGTCTTCGATTTCCTGGTGGAGATAATGTTTAATCGAAACAAGCAGGAAGAACAGAAACAGGAGTTGTAAGGCCCAGAGTATCATCACCGATGCCGGGAAAAACAGTCTTCGGCGGCTAAAAGGCAGCCATTCACGGGCTTTTGAGAACATACCCCATCCCCCTGACGGTATGTATCAGCTTCTCTGCGTAATCCCGATCAATTTTATTGCGCAGCCTGCATACCAGTACATCGACAACATTGGTTTGAGGATCAAACGAGTACTCATAAACCCGCTCAAGAATCGAGGTCTTGGAAATAACAATTTCAGAATTACGCATCAGATATTCCAGCAGAGCGTATTCTTTTGCCGGCAGCTCAATTTTCTCGCCGGCCCGTTTTACCTCCCGGCGAAGCAGGTCCATGGACAGATCCTGATAGGTTAGCCTGGTGGGCTCCGTATGCTTTCTATCTCTTCTAATCAGGGCCTGTATTCTGGCCAGCAGTTCGCTGAACGAAAAAGGCTTGACCATATAGTCATCGCCACCCTGCTGCAGCCCCCTGATTCGATCGTCCACCGACTGCTTGGCACTGAGTATCAGAACCGGAGTGGTAATCTTTTTTAGGCGCAGCTGCTCAATCAGCTGCAAACCATCGATACCCGGTAACATAATATCGACAATTGCGGCGTCGTACTGGACCGTCAAACCGTATTCAAGTCCTGAAGTGCCATCATGACAGACATCGACAATAAACCCGGCCTCACGCAT
>JAQYVS010000265.1 GCA_030145365.1 Desulfofustis sp.
CGGCCTTTGCTGTCAACTTCTTTGAAATCTATGTGCTATCCTAATCTCAATCAATAGCAGGTCTTGGGTACAGCCCTGAGCGCTCGACAATTTCCGGAACCTTTTCCTCCCATTCAATTGCCATCACATGGAATCCGGCAACACCTTCAACTTCTTTGAGACGCTGGATTGCTTCAACGGCCATGGTGATACCCTCGTCGGCCTGTTTCTTTTTGTCCACGCCCTTCATACGCTCGATCAGCTCATCGGGTACATCCATACCGGGCACGTTTTTCTGGAGATAACGCGCCATACCCACTGAGCGCATGGGGGTAATGCCGGCGAGAATATAGATTTTTTCATGCAGGCCGCGCTCCCGGACTCCTTCCATCCATTTCTCAAATTTTTCCAGGTTGTAAATACATTGAGTCTGAATGAATTCAGCACCACAGGCGATCTTCTTAGCCAGCCGAGGAACTCTAATTTTAAACGGATCACCAAATGGATTGGCAGCAGCACCGACAAACATACTTGGCGGTGCCTTGATTTCATCACCGCTTAAAAACTTTCCCTCATCCCGCATATACCTGACAGTCTGAACCAGCTGCATGGAATCCAGGTCAAAAACATTCGAAGCCTGGGGACTGTCTCCAAAACTCTGATGGTCACCGGATAGACAGAGGACATTGTTGACTCCAAATGATGCGGCACCGAGAATATCACTCTGCAGAGCTATTCTATTGCGGTCCCGAACGACCATCTGCAGAACAGGGTCGAGACCCAGCTGTTTTAAGTGAACGCAGGCTGCCAGACTGCAGAGCCTGGTCACCGATGTCTGATTATCGGTAACATTAATTGAATCAACATGATCTTGAATTAATTTACCTTTTTCAATGATATGGGTAGGATCGCTCGACCGGGGAGGACC
Source organism: Desulfofustis sp. (assembly GCA_030145365.1). GTDB lineage: Bacteria > Desulfobacterota > Desulfobulbia > Desulfobulbales > Desulfocapsaceae > JABDQA01. The sequence goes on from JAQYVS010000265.1 coordinate 908, forward strand.
GCATTCGCTGGTAACCGCCTGATGACCACTCTTCAATACCTTTTCGAGTCGACTGCTGGTAATTGTTTCCCCCATTAGAAATCCTCCAGTTTAAAGGATCGCGGTCCGCCGGACCGGTCCTTCGACCAGTCCTTGATTGGTATAACCTTTTCATACGAATCAAGTCGCCCCAAAGCCTCCAAGCGATCAATCACCTGTTGCCAGGCACACTCTGTGTCTTGGGAGATCTCGCATTTGCCGGTCGTTGAACCTCCGCAAGGACCATTGAACAACCGTTTAGCACAGCGACTCACCGGACAGACACCACCGGTTATCCCCAAAACACAATCTCCACAGGCCTGGCACTTTTCGGTAAAAAGACCCGTTTCCGGAACGTCACCTAAAAAGGTGGTATTCAGTGCCGGATAAATGGGTGTTTCGCCATATTTCGTGGCCATGAACTGTACCCCGATACCGCAGGCCAGACTGAGAACTGATTCCGACTTCTGGATCAGATCTTCAGTCTTTTCAAAAAACTCGTGTTCGCACTGCCGCTCGATGCCGCTATCGATTATTTCGATATCAACATCGTCCTGACTGGCCCTCATCCTGAGCTGCGAAGCGAGAATTCCGGCCTCTTTATTTCCGCCCTGATGACAGACGGCAACACAGGTATTGCAGCCAAAGACAGTCAGCTGCTTATGGTCTTTGACCATTTTCCAGATTTCTTCAAACGGTTTCTGTTCCCCAACGATCATAGTTATTTACTCCTTCATTGGTAAAGGCGTACGATCCGTCCCTATTATGCTCATCAGACGGGTTGTTTTTCCTGCGTTTGGGATGATTCCTTCTTCCTCTTTAGTGCCACCCAGACCGGAGAAGGTCCAAGCTCGGTAATTTTCTCTGAAAACTCGGTGCAGATCTCGGCCCATCGTGGTCCCTGAGCTGCAGAGAGGTTGTAAAAGTGAAGCCGCTCCGGATTGACTCCAACAGTAATCAGGCTTCTTTTAATTTGCTCTACTCGTTTGGCCGCGTTGGTATTTCCTTCCAGGAAATGGCATTGCCCGGGTAGTCAGCCTGCAACAAACACGCCGTCAATCCCCCGTTCAAAGGCCCGCATCACATAGATCTGATCAAGTTTACCCGTGCAGGGAAGTCTGACCACTTTGACGCTGGGCGAATATGAAAGCCGCATAACGCCGGCAAGATCGGCAGCCGCGAAGGCACAATAGTGACAGGCAAAGGCTATGATATTGGCTTTCCAGTCAGCCGGGATGTCCCCCGTAATTTTCTCCGGATTTACCAATTCCTCTTTTTCTACGTCACCGAGTGTCATTCTCTTAAATCCTCCTGGTTGTTTATCTTCAATTGAGCTCAGTTACTGAATCGATCATCGCAGTAATCTGATCATCTCTGAAGAAATTTACCTGGAACGCCTTGGCCGGACAGACGCCGGCACAAATTCCGCAGCCGGTACATTTCACTTCATTATGACTGATCATGCCGTCCTCGTCGATAAACGGCGAGCCGAAAGGACAAGCCCTGAAACAGGCGAGACAGGACATGCACATGTCCCTGTCGTGCTTGGAAATGATACCTGATACGGTCAGTTTCTCTTTGGACAACAGAGCTCCGGCCCTGCCTGCGGCAGCCAGTGACTGGCTGATGGTTTCCTCCAGATTTTTTGGAGCATGAGCAAGTCCGCCCAGAAAAAAACCTTCACTTGCAAAATCGACAGGTCTCAGTTTGACATGTGCCTCAAGAAAATAGTCGTCGATATTGCATGTCAGTTTATACTTTTTAGCGAACTCAGTAGAATCGGGCTGCGGCCGCAAGCCGGTGGACAGCACCACATAATCGGGCTCAATTACCATTTCCTTGCCGAGCACTTTACCCGGCAGGCTGACCCGCAACTTTTCTCCTTCAGTATCAACGACGGGTCTTTCCTCTGGAGTAAAAAGGAAAAACAGGACACCCAGATCTCGGGCCTTTTTGTAATAATCCTCTTTCAGTCCATAGGCCCGGATATCCCGGTACAAGATGATGACTTTAGCCGCCGGATTCTTCTCTTTGATGGCAATGCTATTCTTCAGCGCATCCTGACAGCAGATTCTCGAACAATAATTAGTGGGTTCTTCTCTTGATCCTACACATTGAATCATCGCATAGGTATCTTCGCTTTGAGGATCTCGTTCAGCCAATAAGTCTTCGAGTTGTCGCTGGGTGATCACTCGGTCCGAATCGTTGTAGCCATATTCAGTGGGCTCATACTCGGTCCCCCCGGTGGCGATCATAATGGCACCATGTTCAATGCTTGCGCCATTACTCAGGGTCGTGGAGAAGTTGCCGATAAAACCATCGGTATTGTCAACTGCTGCGTTTAAATGAATGGTTACCGCCTGATTGGCTTCCACCTTGCCAATCATGTCGGCGAGATAGGCCTGGACATCATCACCTTCCAGGTTTCTCCGCAGGCGATGTAGCAGACCGCCCAATCTGTCTTCCCGCTCAACCAGATGCACATGGTAGCCCTGTTCGGTTAAGGACAGCGCCGCATTGATGCCGGCAATGCCACCGCCCACCACCAGAGCTGTATGATTGACGCCGACTGAATTCTGACTGACAGGATCCAGCAGTCGGGCTTTTGCCACGTTCATATTGGTTATTTCAATAGCCTTGTCGGTGGCAGCATCCTTGTCATCCTTGTGGACCCAGGAACATTGTTCCCGGATATCGGCCAGCTCAAACAGAAATTTATTCAGGCCAACCTCCCGAATCGTGTCCTGAAACAGCGGTGAGTGAGTTCTTGGTGTACAGGAGGCAATAATCACCCGGTTCAGGCCCTTCTCTTTGATCACATCTTTTACTTTCTCTTGACCATCCGGAGCACAGGCATACATAATTGTTTCTGCATGGGCAACCGATGTTTCTGCTGCCGCAGCATCGGCAACCTTTTGCACATTGACGGTTCCTGCAATATTCACCCCGCAGTGGCAGACGAATACCCCGATTTTGGGGTCCTCTTCAGAGATATCTCGCTCGGGAGGCAGAACAACCTCCTCAACTTCGGTACCCCGGCTTTCACCAAGCAAAGACATGGCGCCGGCAGCAGCCCCGCTGCCCTGGATTACCGTTTCCGGAATATCTTTTGGTCCCTGGTAGATACCGGCGACAAAAATACCTTTGCGACTGGTCTCCACAGGATTTAATTTTGATGTCTTGGCAAAACCGTATTCATCGGCTTCAATACCAAAGGTTTCGGCAAAGGCCAGTGCATCTTCCCTCGGTTCGAAGCCCATCGACAGAATAGCCATGTCGAACTCTTCGTTTATCCGTTTACCCTCTTCATCGATATAATGGATAGTCAGATTCGAGGTCTCTGGGTCTTCGACAATTTCCGAGACCATCGCCCGCCGATAAATCGTTCCGCTCTCGTTCTTTGCCTTATCGATATATTTATCAAAATCTTTACCAAACGCCCGAAGTTCCATATAAAATATAGTTGCCTGCACATCGTCGTCGTGTTCTTTGGCGATAATCGCCTGCTTGGCGGCATACATGCAGCAGACAGAAGAACACCAGCCGTTGGCATTGTGACTATTACGCGAGCCAACGCACTGAATCCAGGCCAAGCGTTTAGGATGAGCCTGATCCGTCGGTCGTGCGACCTCACCGCCGCACGGGCCCGAGGCGGATAGCAGCCGTTCAAACTGTAGAGCGGTAACAACATTTTTAAGACGGCCGTAGCCGAATTCCTGTCGGATCGCTGGATCGTAGGTTTTCAAGCCCGGGGTCAAGATAATTGAGCCGACATTAAGCTCATAGTGCTTATCGGTATCTTCAAAGTTTATGGCTACCGCATCACAGACCTTTTCACATTTCCGGCAGACATTCTTGGTGAGATAGAGACAACGCCCCGGGTCTATGGCTCGGGTATTGGGTACGGCCTGAGGAAAGAGCGCGTAAATCGCCTTACGATTATCCAGCCCCTGATTAAACTCATTGGGCACCCTGACCGGGCATTCAGGCTCGCATTCACCACAAGCGGTGCAGCGGTCCGGATCAACGTAGCGGGCTTTCTCTTCAAGTTTAACCCTGAAATTGCCCTCCTCGCCTTCCACCGATAATACCCTGGTCTGGGTATACATTTTTATATTGGGGTGTCGGCTGGATTCAACCATGCGGGGGGAAATCATACACATCGCACAATCGCCGGTCGGAAAGGTCTTGTCCAGGCGGGCCATGGTCCCGCCGATGGACGGTTCCTCATTGATCATGTGAACCATCAGACCGCTATCGCCAAGATCAAGTGAAGCCTGCATTCCTCCGACACCTGAGCCGACAACTAATACTGATCCAACCCTGTCCGTATTCTTCTCTAAGGGGGCACTCCTCGTCAAAACAACCTCCTTCGGATCAGACCCTGCCTGCAAGCGCAGCCGGCTAATTCTCTATCACCGGCGACAGATGCGGGTTCTAATCAGATTTATACGAGTAGACATATCTTCGGTGCGCTCAGCACAACGGGTACCATTATTGTGGAATTTTCCTTCGATGACAATCTCTTTTTTCTCTTTGCTCAATACTATGAACCAACAAAGATCTTATTATCTAATATTATTAATAATTTATTCTTAGCTTCAAATTTATGCGCGCGCTAGAAATAAACATAGCGGAGGATGGGCTCAAGGCGGTGATCAAATTTGCAGGATAAAAATTAACCAAGTATGGAAAAATTATCAGATGCATTTATGCCCTTCAACTTTTCTTGCTATTTAGTATCATGTCAATTCCAGATTTTAT
>JAQYVS010000267.1 GCA_030145365.1 Desulfofustis sp.
GACTTGACTTTTTGTGAGGGGCCCGGCGGCGAGCATCAAATGGACGTGTGCGGAGAGGGTTGTAACATCACGCGCGCAAAGATGCTGGGACTGGCCAAACAAGGGGGCCTTGATATGGCTTGGGCCGGGAAGGTTATCGACCGCATCGCAGAGCAGGCTGGTCAGTTCCAGCAACTGGCGTCAACCAGAAATATTCGTCACGCTACCGTCAAGCTTGTCGAATCGGCTATCGAGGCAAATTGCAAACAGCTGGTCTGAATCGGGGGGGGGGATGGAATCGGGAACAGACCACGGTTTCCTTGAATTCACCCCCCCATGACAACAGTATCAAGATAATCAGGAAAAACTGAGGCAATTAATGTGAGAAGCAACAGCTGTCTTGTAAATGAGAAAAAATCTGCTCAAGCGATACCGGCTCGGAAAATCCCCTTACGATTTCAACAATGGCATCTAATTAAGTTTGTGGGATTATTTTCGGCAGGAGCTATTATGGCGTAATGTCGTGGCGAAAGAGGGGTGTTGTTGACCAGTTTTGAGTCTTGGGGCCTGGCTACGTGAACTATCAGTAATTCCGAGAAAATACCTTTACATCCCCCCTCAAAAACTGCCTATGGGTTGATTTTTGAGGGCAAAAATGGCGTTATAGCATGTCGAGGTAAAGATTATGAGGGCATCCATCAGGGAATTCCGGCAGCATTATGTGTAGGAAAATTAATAATGATAGCGAAGCTGAGCAATTAATACTGCATCATCTTCTGCTTTATAAACAATTCGGTGCTCATCTGTGATCCGGCGGGACCAATAACCGGAGAGGCTATGTTTTAAGGGTTCTGGTTTGCCTATTCCCTCGTATGGCATACGTTGAATGTCTCGAATAAGAAGATTAACACGTTTTAATATTTTCTTATCAGTGCGTTGCCAGAAAAGGTAATCTTGCCAGGACTTTTCTGAAAATATGAGCTTCAATCTACAAGCTCCCTTTCAGTTCCTTTACCAGTTTCAAGTTCTGCAACTGATTCAAGAAGTCTCCGGGCATTTTTGGGACTTCTTAATAAATAAGCCGTCTCTTCAAGGGCTTCAAAATCTTCAAGAGACATCATGACAACCGGTTGGGCCGTTTTGCGAGTTATCACAACAGGCGCATGATCGTCACAAACTTTTTCCATTGTTTTTGCCAGGTTCCCTCGAGCGGCAGTATATGTTATAGTATCCATGATGTTCCTCCAAAGTGGACATGTACGTTATACTGTACTGTAAGCAAAGATGTAAAATAAGTCAAGCAACGCAGAATTCAAATTCCGCGGGCCCCTGCGAGTCCCTTATTTCTTATAACTGGACACCAGGTAGTTCTTTTGCATTCTCCAAAAAACGCTGACAATTAATTTTTATCGCACCCAGTAGACCCTGCCCAAACGCATGTTCCTTACCGATCAATAGGCTTGACAGGTCAATAGTATCGGCAGCCTTAACCATCGAGTTGCACAGAGCCTGCAGAGCTGTTGCCACCTGCCTCTGTGGCAATCCGCATTCATCGCACATATCGGCCAGCTGGTAAGCATGGATTGCGTTAAACTCAAAAGTGTCACCAACCGCCATAGCCAGATCTCGATCGTATTGGTCGCCATATATTTCAACATTCACCAGATCATAGGCTGGCGCGACGTCAATTCCATTCCGGCCCACATAAAATGAGATATTTTTTCCATGGGCATCGCTGTTCCCGATTAACAACTGAAATAGAACCCAATTTAATAGGTCACGGATCGCCAGTGCCGGAATCCGGCAAAGCTTACATGCAGCAAACAGGGCAGGAAGACTTGCTCCGGTCCTAATTTTAGCTCCTTCACCTGATTTCCCGAATGGGCGTTCATATTTGTAGGTCGGTGGCAAATCCAGCATCTGGCAACCATCGATCAGGTGCAGCCGCTCTACCCGTTCGCCAGACCACCGCCGATCAAATCTTTCAACTACCAAGACCGGCTCGCCATACCTTGCCAGAGAAACCGGAGCTACCGGCAGTTTTACCATGCGGGCAAGTACCATACAGATAAACTCGTTTACAACCAGATGCATGTCAGGCTTTGTCCCAAACTTGAGGATATGGGTCGACGCCAAATCTCCCTCACCGAACCCCATTTCTCCATCGGGCCTGATTAATATCGGTAATTTGTCTTGGACACCGGCCACCGACAATCTTGGCGTTCCGTCCCAAGTTGCGATGGATAGTTGTTGACGTCTGGCCAGCCTATCCTGCAACTCCTTGCTGCTGACCGATCGAAAAGAAGTGGGGATTTCTCCATCCTTCTCGCCATTTTGACGGAAAGCCAAAGCACCGGTCGTTTCGACACCAATGGCAGCAATCAGACCAAAAATATTGCTCTTCGATATCTGGCGATCAACCGACAACTCTTCCAACCATTTCCCCTCTGGTAAAAGGTTGGCTAAAAA
>JAQYVS010000324.1 GCA_030145365.1 Desulfofustis sp.
CCAAAAAACTATTTGCAACTATTCAGCTAGTTCCTCACAATTCCTAAATCCACCGAATTGTAACTGTTCAGATGTGCTTTAGATGTGTGCTATCAGGCCATCGAGCCATACATCGGTATGCGAGAAGGCCTGATAGTGCACAGATGAGGTACAGCTGAACAGTTACAACTATTCAATTTTTTCCCTGCCTAAGTATGCTCGCTGTACATCTTGGTTTGCCAGCAAATCATCAGCCGGACCCTGCAAAATAATCTTACCAGTTTCAAGCACGTAGCCACGATCAGCAATCGATAGAGCAGCCTTAGCGTTTTGCTCAACAAGAAGCACAGTATTTCCCTCTTCGCGCAACTGAACTATAACCCGAAAAATATCGCGAACGATCAACGGTGCAAGGCCGGTTGATGGTTCGTCCATCATCACCAGTCTCGGCTTAGACATCAAGGCCCGGCCCATGGCCAGCATCTGCTGTTCACCGCCGGAAAGAGTGCCGGCAAGCTGATCACGTCGTTCCCTGAGAACCGGGAACAGTTCATACTGGTGCTCTAATTCCTTGTGAACGGCTACCTTTCCCTGTTTTCGCTGCAGAACATACCCACCGAGAATAAGATTCTCTTCCACGGACATTGTGGCAAACACCTGACGACCTTCAGGTACCAGCGAGCATCCACTGGCAACAATTTTATGTGGAGGCATTCGCCGACAGTCTTTTCCATGGAATTCAATCTGACCATCCGCAGGTTTCACCAGGCCTGTTATGGTATGCAGCAGGGTTGTTTTCCCGGCGCCATTGGCCCCAATCATAGCAACTATTTCACCGCCATCAACATGCAGGGAAATGTTTTTCAAAACCCGCAGTTTTCCATAGCCCGAGTCAAGATTTCGTATCTTCAGCATAATCCTGTTACCGCTTTCATACTCAGGCGGCTGCCTCCTCGTCTTCACCCAGGTAAATTTTTATAACATCCGGATTGTTCTGGATAGCCTCCGGCACATCCTCTGCGATCTTTTCACCAAAACTTAACACAACTATTTCATCCGATATATCCATAACCAGTGACATATCATGTTCTACAAGCAAAACCGTAATACCCATATCACGAATTCTGCCAATGAGACGAGCAACCTCAGCTGTCTCGTAAATATTTAATCCTGCTGCAGGTTCATCGAGCAGCAACAATTCCGGCTCCATCGCAAGTGCTCTGGCCATTTCAACAGCCCGTTGCTGACCAAATGCCAGACTGGTTGCATCCACATTTGCATACTGATCAATCTCAAGCAACTCAAGAAGCTGCATGGATTTGGTACGAATTTTCTTTTCCTCTTTCCAGGTCCAGGGAAGATTAAACATTCCTGATAGAAAACCTGACCGGCTGCGTATATGTCGCCCAAGCATCACGTTTTCAAGAGCTGTCATACTATGAAAAAGCTTAATATTCTGAAAGGTGCGCGCCATGCCGAGCCCGGCAACCCGATGAGGTTTAAATCCCTGTATATCACGGCCTTTGAAAGTGATCGTGCCCGAAGAGGGTTCAAGTCCACCAGCAATGAGATTAAAAAGGGTGGTCTTTCCAGCTCCGTTGGGCCCGATTACCGCTTTAATGGTGCCTGGTTCAACTTTGAAACTCACATCATTGACAGCATGGAGTCCGCCAAAATTTTTATGAACCTTTTTTAATTCAAGCATGGATCAACCTGTTCTTCAGGAATCGGTTTTTCTCGACCGAAAAATATTTTTTATCCGAAGACTTAATATCCCCTGGGGTGCAAAAAGCATGATCAGAATCAGAATAGCACCAAAAACCGCATCGTCATACGTTCCAAACATCCCACGCAGCGACATGAAATTCAGCAGGATACCCATAATGAGAGCTCCCCAAAGGTTCGCCATCCCACCTACAGCGACAATTGCCACATAGCGTACCGATTTGATGACACTGGCCTCTGAAGGACCAATACCGCCGTTGTAGTGGGTCAGGAAAGAGCCTGCCACAGCAGCAAATGCTGCGCTAATCACAAAAGTGTAGAGTTTATAACGAGCTGTATTAACTCCTATGGCTTCAGCAGCCTCTTCTGAACCATGGATTGAACGAAGTGCTCGTCCTACCCGGGAATGAATGAGATTAAGAAGGAGGATAAGGCCCAACAATAACAAACCCCAAGCAATATAATAGTTCTGGACCCGATCGGCAAAATCACCGTTCACACTAATACCTGGGAACAGTTGAAAAGGTGGTACCTCTGAAATACCATCTGCTTCTCCAAAAAACTCAGCAGCGAGCCCAATTCGAAAGATAATGATTCCAAAACCGAGTGTAGCCATGGCCAGATAATGGCCTTTGAGCTTGAGCACCGGAATTCCAAGAATAAAAGCAATAATAATAGCAACAGTAACAGCTATGATACAGGCCGGCCATGGATGAAAATTAAGGAGAGCCTCTCCGTAAAGGCTCTGGCGCTGCACCAAAAAACCAACCTTATCCATAAACTGCATAATGGTAGTTTCCTGATAAGCTGAAAAATCATTGCTGGTCAACGCCGCAGACAGATAGCCTCCGATGGCAAAGAACCCTGCATGTCCCAGAGAGATTTGACCAGCATAGCCCATCAGCACGCAGAGACCGATAATCACCAATGAATAATAGGCGGCCATGGTCAACTGAGTAAGATAATAGGCAGTATCCGTGGCTCTGGTTAGTAGTTGCACACTGATGATAATGATCAGAAGCCCGGCAATGGGGAGATATCGTTTCAGGAATTCCATCAGAACTCTTTCAACCCTGCCGCTTCACTGCTGCCGAACAAACCATGTGGTCGAAGAAAAAGAATAATGAGCAGAATGGCAATTGCCACTGCATCCTGGAAGGCCAGTGGTAGAACAGAAATGCTGAACGCCTCTATAAGACCCAACATAAGACCCGCCGCCACAGCGCCCATGCTGTTACCAAGCCCGCCCATAATGGCAACGGTGAAGCCCTTAATAGCCAGGCCTGTGCCATTGTCATACTGACTGTAGGTAATGGGGCTCATAACCGCTCCAGCCAGTGCACCAATGCCCGCAGAGAGCATAAAAGAAAAAGTCACCATGTTTTTAACATTTATACCACAGAGCGTTGCCGCTCTCCTGTTTGCAGCACATGCCCTCATTTCCCGGCCGATGGACGTAAATTTGAAAAAAAAGCTGAGGAACACAACGACGACTGAGCACACCCCAATAACAATAAGAACCTGGGGGGAAATCCTTGTCCCTAAGATAGAAACCGAGGTAACCGCACTACCGACAAAATAGGGTAAGGCTCGGACACCTTCTCCCCAGATATGTAATGACGCTTCACGAACAAGGATGGAAACGCCGATTGTTATGATTATCATACGCAGGACCGATGGATTTTCAATCCAGCGGATAAAGACTATTTCAATAAGCGCACCAACAATCATTGTTATGACGACAGCAAGCGCAATTGCCACCGGCATAGGCATAAAATGCAGCAGGGATATAGAAATCATCCCGCCCAACATCAAAAACTCACCTTGGGCGAAATTGATAATGCCGGTTGTGTTGTAGATAATATTAAAGCCTATGGCCACAATGGCATAAATGATGCCATACGTAATCCCGGCAAAGAGATATTGGAGAAATTGAGAAAATTCCATTCGTAACAGTTGCCTGTCTGCTACCGCGACAGGCGCGACAGTCGAAAAAAGGAGTGGGGAAGATGTCCCCCACTCCTTTCATATTTATTTAAAAAAGCAGTATTCTTATTTAGTGTAAAGAACGAATTTACCGTCTTTAACGGTCATCATATCGAACGCATCGATATCGAGGCCATTGTGATTTTTCGGAGAGAAGTTGAAAACACCGCCAGTACCGACGAAACCTTTCATGTTCTCAATAGCATCACGCACTTTGGCTTTATCAAGACCTCCCTCGCCAATAGCGCGGGTAAGGATCATAAAGGCATCATACGCATGGCCTCCAAAGGTTGATACATCTTCTTTGTACTTGCCTTCATAGTCCCTTTTGTACTTCAGAAGTACAGGTTTCTGGACATTGTCATCGGGCAGCACGTCAGCAACCAGAAGACGACCAGCCGGGAAAATTACACCTTCAGCAGCAGCACCTGCAGCCTTAACGAATTTAATATTTCCGAA
>JAQYVS010000356.1 GCA_030145365.1 Desulfofustis sp.
AATAAGTCATTACTTGCAAACGTCATAGACTCGACAATATCGAAAGCAAATGCAGGTATTAGTGGTCTTCCTCAGCCAGTCCAGCTGTCAGTTGTGATAAATGGTGAAATTGCTAGTATAGAATTTAGTTCTAGAGTGGACGATATCTCATTCAAATCAGAATGTCCGATTGGAGGTGGGTTTAAGCCAGTAACAGTGGGTCAGAATCCATGCGAATATAAGGTTGAATGTGGCCCCCAGCAAGCCCAAGTACTTGGATACAACTTGGGTGATCCAAACATATCTATTGAAGTTGTATCGTCTGGATGTGGTGAAGATGATGGATGGATAGCTACCGCACCTCAAGGCAGTGGAGCAGTTATTATTAATATAGGTAATTGTGGCGACTAAAAATAATGTAAGTTTTTAGAGTAAAATAGCAATATCTAGATAATTAATGTTTTAACTGAATATCGACCGCCCTCCGGGCGGTTTTTCTTTGCCTGCTGAAGGCCCCCTAATGGCCGGAAGCAGACGAGCTAAGAACCACTTTCGGGTATTTTTCTCTGTGTAGCTCCCGAACGCTGATAAATCGTCCACTGCCGACTGCGGGTTCAACCGATCGATGCAACACATGCATTAAATCTTTCCGCGAACGAGGTGGCTGGGATTTTTTTCTGTTGGTTATCAGAAGGCCCACGATGCCGGTCATCAGTTCTGGCATCTGCATGATCTGGAACACCCCCGTTATTCTAAAGAATGGTTTGAGAAAAACGATGATCCCCTGTTAAAGGTTTACCAGCGTATCGATGAGGGTATAGGTGAATTGATGGAAGCTGGAGGTGACAATGCTAATCTGGTCATGGTTGCTGGTTTATCCATGCAGTCTAAAATTAGCTGTAATTCCATTCTCGATCAGATGCTCTGGGAGATTGACGTTTACGACAGCCGTAAGGCCTGGCAGTCATTTCCAGGAAAGGATGATTTTGAACAGCGCCGTTTTTTTGCTGTGCCCCACAATAACCTGAGCGGAGCAATACGGCTCAACCTGAAAAACAGGGAAGCGAAGGGAAATATATCTAAAGGGCAGGAATATGATGAAACCATTGTTCTGCTCAAAGGTCGTCTGCTGGAACTGGTAAACTCGGAAACGGGTGAGCGGATTATCTCAGAAATTATTTTGATTGCAGATGATTACTCGGGTAGTGAGATCAGTCAATTACCTGATTTATTTGTATTGTGGAATAGACAAAAACCCATAAGTGAGGTCTCATCACAGTATTTTGATTCGATCAGGATTCGTATTCGAGAGGTGCTGGAGACCCGTAGTGGTGATCACGTTGCCAAAGCTGCTTTATATAGTAATCTGCAAGTAATGACGAGTGATACCGGGAAGCTGAATGCAGAAGATATTTCTTCTTGTATAATGAGCCTGATTACGAATAGCAGCAGATAGTCTGATAAACGCCGATTTGGTATATCGTTAATGTTGTTACCAGGTTTCCCAGTATCACCTGTTCACGGCATAATCTCAGTCTTGTACTAGCTTAAATTTTCAAAGATCTATACCCACTGATGTGGATGGTGATATTAAATGTCCAAACGAATTATTCTAAATGCCGATGAAATCATAACCTGCCCAGATTGCAGTCATGAATTTCAGTTAAGAGACGGGATTACTCAGCAAACGATTGAACGTTATGCCGATGAGTTTGATTCTGCCATGACAGAAGAGCGTGAGAAATTCAGACTGGCTGCAGAGAAAGAAGCGGAGCGACATGCTGCGCGGGCCTTTGAATCACGTATCTCCGAGTTAAACGATAAGCTGGATGAGAGTAACAAAAGCAGCAAAAAGCTCAAGCAGGAAATGGAACATGCTAAAGAAAAGGCTGCCAGTGAAGCACGTGCCGATGCTGAGTTTAAGTTAAAAGAATTTGCAGAAGATCTCGCTAGCAAAGATAAGAAAATTGATGAATACCGCTCCCAGGAACTCAAGCTCAGACAGGATATGGGCAAGCTTGATGAAGACCGGAAAGAGTTCGAGATCAAGCTGCAGCGACAGCTGAATGAAGAAAAAGAAAAGATTCAGAAACAGGTTTCTGAAGACTTTAATATGCGCGAAGCAGAACTGCGCAAAAAGATAGAAGATGCCCAGAAAGCCAATGAAGATCTGAAACGAAAGCTGGAGCAGGGCTCTTCGCAGTTGCAGGGCGAAGTGCTGGAACTGGAGATCGAGGAGACATTGAAAACTTCTTTCCCCCTCGATGAAGTGGTAGAAGTCAAAAAAGGTGTCAGGGGTGCAGATGTCACGCAGACGGTAATGACACGAACAGGCATGGTTTGCGGCAAGATCAGCTGGGAAGCGAAACGGGCAGAAAATTGGTCCAATGCCTGGGTAAGCAAGCTTAAAGATGATCAGCATGAAGCAAGTGCTGAGATCGCCGTATTGGTCACCACCGCGTTTCCTGTTGAAACACATGAACCTTTTATCTTCGATCAGGATATATGGATAGTCCGGCCCTATGCAGTGAGACCCGTTGCAGAGGCCTTACGCATGACGCTGATTGAAAAACAGAAGCAGAAATTGACCGAGTACGGTAAAAACGAAAAAATGGAAGCACTCTATGATTATCTCTGTAGTGCTCAGTTTGCACAGAAAATTCGTGGAGTGGTGGATGCCTACCAGGCAATGAAAGCGGATCTGGAAAAAGAGAAAGCAGCAATGCAGCGCCTATGGAAAAAGCGCGAAGCTCAACTTGAAAGGATTACAAGCAACATGATGGGGATGTCTGGAGAATTACAGGGCATAGCAGAGGATGCTTTACCTGCTCTGGAAGATATCGGGCAATTCCCTGAGCAGGATGAATAAGTCAGAGTGTCAGATTGGATCTGAACTAATACAAGTCAGCTGTTTCCACGCAGGTCTCTAAGTTCTTTCAGTAGCTTGAGGCCTTTTCGTCGTTGAGTGGAAATAATTTTTAGTTTCTCTTCGAGTTCCTTACTGCGTGCAGGGTCTAGTTCACTGCTTATTTTCTGATCCAGTTCCTTGCATTTGCTTCTAAGTTGTTTGAGTGTTTTTTTCAGCTGCTTGTATTGTTTGAGCTGTTCGCCTTGCTCTGCATCGGTAAGTTCTGAGAGACGTTCCAGTAATTTTTTAAGTTTCATTTACATTTTTCCCTGTAGGCAGCTTAGTTGCTGTCTTTCTGAATAATAGTCGCCATTTCTTCTTCATTCAACTCAAGGCCCTGATGTATATTTAAAGCAGATGAATCTCTGCCAGTAAACAATATTTTTGCCATAGCAATCAGATGTCTGCAGGCAGAGTACGCATACTCAGTATCGGTCATCAATGAGGTTGCCATGTCTGCAGAAATTTTATGATTCCTTATCAGTGGTTCAATGCGATCTGCAGCATTTAGGTTATCTTCTTCAATTTGTAACAGGGTGTGATCGAGGATTAGCATAGCTTCTGTATGGTCATCGATGTTTCTGGCTTCACGATTTTTTCGTATAACCATGGCAACCATAATACGGAGATGATTATAGGCATCTTTAATGTCATGGTTGTCACTATGGATAAAACGTAACAGGTTCTTTTGTAGATGCTTTATATCTTTGATTGCCGTCACCAGGTCCCGGCCAGCTCTGGAATAG
>JAQYVS010000048.1 GCA_030145365.1 Desulfofustis sp.
CGCCAAAATCCTCTATCGAATATATGGTCGAAATGCCAATTTTAGCTCTGTAATTGATCCGAAATTGAAAGGCCATCAACAAATGATTGGCAAAACAAGTCTACGAAAACTGATCTATGTGTAAACTGGAGATTACATCAATCCCGGCGAGCCATCCAGACAAGAGATTATGTAACAAAAGGTTGGATTTTGACGTGGTATCTATTTGTTGACATAATCTGAATAATCTTAGTTTCTTCGCAGAAATTCTTTTTAGGTGACTTCTTTATTAAATCTATCCATTCATCAAAATGAAAATTCAATCCAACCTAATATTCCGAAATCCCTATACTACATAAAGTAACCTTCTGTCACAGATGGCGCTGGGTTAGTGATGATTTGGTCACTGGCGTCAGATTTTCTTTGATCTGAGGTTCAATCATAAAGTCATTGCAAATGCCCAACCGCTTGATTTGATCAAATTTTCACGCTCTCAGTGAGTATCCGATCACTAATCGCATTTGTAATCTTTAGTCTCAAGTGTTTAATGTGATTGTGACTGCAAATCCAGTGGGTTGGAGGTTGGCAGCTGAGACGGTTCCTTTGCACGCTTCAACGCAGGTTTTGACAATTGCCAGTCCGAGGCCGACACCTCCGGAATCTCTATCCCGGGAAGGCTCGGGACGGAAAAAGGGTTCGAAAAGCTGATCGAGAAGATCCTCAGGAACACCAGGGCCATTATCTCGAACTATTATTTCAACCAGATCGACTCCTTTTTCAGCAGATATATATATCGGACCGGCACTCCCGGCGTATTTCGTAGCATTTCTAACCAAATTGGCGATTGCACGCGTCAGTAGTTCCAAGGATGCAATAACCTGGATCTCTGGATCTATTTTGCTAATAATCTCTGCTGAAGATGTAGTTTCCCTCTTTAGTGCCATTTGAACTATTGGAAGCAGGGCGGTTTTTTCCAGTTTAACTGTATTGGATTTTATATCGGCCCGCGAAAAAGCCAGGAGTTCGTTGACCAGTTTGGACAGGTGATCGACATCCTCCATGACATCGATTACCCGTTTTTGGTTTCCCCCTTCCACACGTTGTTCCAGGGCCCCAAGCCCGAACTGGATCCTGGCTATGGGAGAGCCCAGTTCATGGGCCACATCTCCCAGAAATCGTTTTTGCCCATTTACGAAGGCGGACAGCCTTGATGTCATGTGGTTTATGGCATTTGCCAGACGCCCGATTTCATCTGTCCGTGATTCATGGATGGACACATCGAAGCTACCTTCGGCAATTTTCTCGGTTGCGCGGGTCATGCGGGCAAGCGGCCGTGTAATGTTTCTGACCATTGGAATCCAGAAAAGCATCGAAATCAGCATCACTACCGTGGCAACCACCACCCAGGGGAGAGGGTCGAAAAAAAATCCGTGGCCTGTCACGGAATCTGATACAACCAGCAAAATAGCAGGTGCAGGCGGCTGAGAGGGCCCTGGGGGCAGCGAAATTCGAATCCCGAGCCAATAGCGGATCGGCTGCCGCGTACGCATCATCATATGCGGTCCTGCAGCAACCGCTTCGGTGTGCATAAGCGGTCTTTTTCCGATGGACCTTTTTTTCAGGAGGTCACCTGTATCATCAATAGCGTGGTTTGCCGGTCGCCGCTGTGGGTCGCTGGAGCTAGGGGGTGGCGGACCCTGGCGACGGCCATCTGAATCTGCTCTGGAGTGATTTGGTCGTAAGACGAGCTGATCTCCTTCTTGTTCACAAATGCCTGTCACCGTTTCACCGCGCGGACTGATTAATTGCGCCTCATCCCCGGCGTTTTTGCCTTCACAGGCTGTATAAGCCTCCGAAGGCGGACCTTGACGTGGCGGAGGTTTGCGCGGCAAAGCATCCCTCACCCTTTTTATTAACTTTTCAGGAAACTCCATATCAATTGAAGAGAAGCGAGATCCGTCTTCAAGCACAAGGGCGAAATCCACTTGGTGGATCGCTGCATGTCTGGCAAGTACTACGGACCAGTTTGTCCGCGACGTCTGATCCAAATCATGAAAAATCAACAAGCCGGTACTTCGCAAGCGATTCGATCCCTCTTGTCCGAAAATCGCTTGCAGATTCACCTGCGGCTGGAAGGCAAAGAACATCGTCAAGACCGCAACTACCAGGACCAGATTCAGGAAGAACCAGCACAGGATCTTGACTAATAAAGACGAAGCCGGTTTTATCATTGCTGATTCTCCGGTTTTTTGAACATATACCCGGCGGACCGAACCGTTTGGATAAATACCGGGTTGCGGGGATCTTCCCCAAGCTTGCGCCGCAGCGAGGAGATATGGACGTCCACTGAGCGGTCGAAAACCTCATAATCCCGCCCGGCAACGGCATCCAGAAGCTGGTCCCGGTTCAGGACCCGCCCGGCGGATCCGGCCAGACGCGCCAGCAGATCGTATTCGATGGGGGTTAGATTCAGCACCTTTTCATCCAGGCGAACCGTGCGGGCGCTTCTTTCGATCTGCAGTTTTCCGAAAATTAAAACTTTATCTTTATCAGTGGCCGCCGTCTGGCGTTCGGATACGATATATCGGCGTGTAACGGCGCGAAGACGTGCCAAAAGTTCACGCGACGAAAAGGTTTTTGGCAGATAATCATCGGCTCCCATCTCGAGCCCCACGATTCTGTCGGTTTCTTCACCCCTTGCCGTAAGCATTATAATAGGTATATCCGACTCCCTACGCAGACGTTTCAAAACCTCGAATCCGTCCATCTGGGGCATCATGACGTCCAGAATCACCGCGTGAAAGTCACCTTTCCGGGCCATTTCAAGCCCTGAAACGCCGTCGTTGGCGGATGCAACCTCGTACCCCATGGGTTCCAGGTAATCGGCCACAAGCTGGCACAGCTTCTTGTCATCATCGATCATCAGAATTTTCATATTAGACGGCTCAATCGCTTGACGCGTCATTATGACACCTGCCTCTTTTAGTAAAGTTAACCACCTTATAAATATGCTTTCCGTAACTCCAGGGCAATCCATTTTACAAAATCTTTACAATTTTGTCCCGAAACCACAAACAATCTTTACATCCGTCGCCTATTATATGCTCAATCCCGGGGAAAAAATTCCCGGAAAAATAACAACTTTAAAAAGGACGTACACCATGAATTCGAAACTTAATAAAAAATTCGGCACAGGCGTAATTGTTCTTCTGATCACGGTATGCTTCATTCCTGCAATTGCAGGAGCGTTTTCACCCGGAGACGGAAGGCAAGGAAAGGTGTTTGACAGGAAAGACCATCACCGGTCTGCCCTTGGAATCTGGCGGGACCCGCAAATGGTTCAGGAACTTGAACTCACAAAAGAGCAGGTCAAGCAGCTCCGGGATGCGGATTTTACCTTCCGTAAAGAGTGCTTGGCGTTGAAAGCGCAGCTCGACAGCCTTCATCTGAAATTGGATAAAGCCTTTTCCGATGACATCGTTGACAACGCAGCAGTTCTTTCATTGGCGGAAAAGATTTCAGATGCAAAGGGGAAACTGTTTATCAAGGATATTGAATCGCGCTTGGCGATTGGAAAGCTTCTGAACGCGGATCAAATCAAAAAGCTGAAGCTGTATGACATGCATCAGAAAAAGCAAGGTCGGAGGCAGAGTGGAAAACACATCTCAGGGCGCCATTCGGTTGAAAGACCTGATTATATATCGCTTTCCGGTGATTCAAAAGAATAACTTCAATAGGCTATCCGGCATGGTGTCCCTTCGGCCATTCAGAAAGGGTACTAGTAAATACAATAAGGCAGGCAACATATTAAAACCAACTTTAGGAGATTTGACAATGAACATCATAAAAAAGACATCCATGGTTATTGCTCTATTGGGAATATTCATTGCTTTCGGTTCTTTTGGAATTGAAGCATTCGCGCAGGATAGCGGCAGCAGGCGCCAGGGGCCGCCTCCGGAAGCTTATACTGCCTGCGAAGGAAAATCTGCCGGTAGCACGGCTGAGTTTGAGAGTCCTGAGGGAGATACGGTGACAGGCACCTGCGAGCAGGATGGTGATCGACTCGTTCTGCGCCCTGATCGCTCCAAGGGAAATTCCGGCGGCAGGCGCCACAGTCCGCCCCCGGAGGCCTACACTGCATGTGAAGGAAACTCCGCCGGTGACACAGCAGAGTTTGAAAGCCCCAGTGGTGAAACGGTTACGGGTACCTGCGAGGAGGATGGAGACCGACTGGTGCTGCGTCCTGACAACCCTCCTGGCAAAGGCAGAAGAAACAACACTGATGGCTGATGGGATACTTGCAGAACAAGAAACTGCTGAACACAACCCGCCTGGTATAGCTTGGATCAAGACCCATGTGGGTTGTGTTTACCAAACCGTTTGGGTGGCAGACGATGATAAGGAGATAAGTAATGAGAGCTTTCGCAGGGATTTTGGCAAGAGTGATTTTGATCATATTTGCGCTGATGAGTATCGCAGGATGTGATGGCGAATCAGCAGACAGTGCAGGTTCAAGTGACAATGACACCAATTACAGCGATGCCTCGGGATATGCCATCGTCGATACGGGTCAGTTCGTGTGCTATGACGACCAGGGCGAACTTGCCAGGTGTCCTGATGATGGAGAGCCCTTTGACGGTCAGGACAGTCAGCATGACTGCAATCAACATAGCTACACTGACAACAGCGATGGCATGGTGACCGACAACATTACCGGCCTGATGTGGCAGCAGAGCCCGGACACGGACGGTGACGGTGACATCGATGCCGCGGACAAGCTTTCCTACGATGAGGCCGTGGCCGGTGCAGGCTCGTTGCGCCTGGGCGGCTATACCGACTGGCGCCTGCCCACCATCAAAGAGCTTTATTCCCTGATCGATTTCAGCGGCGTGGATCCCAGCGGCTATGAGGGCACCGACACCTCCGGGCTGATTCCCTTCATCGACACCGCCTACTTTGACTTTGCTTACGGCGACACCAGCGCCGGCGAGCGCATTATCGACGCTCAGTACGCCTCCAGCAGCCTGTATGCGGCCAACACCGCAGGTGACGGCGGCCGCACCCTCTTCGGCGTCAATTTTGCCGATGGGCGCATCAAAGGTTATGGGTTGACCCTGTTCGGTTCAGATAAAACCTTCTTCGTCATCTATGTGCGCGGCAACACCAGCTATGGCCTAAACGACTTTGAAGACAACGGCGACGGTACCATCACTGATTATGCCACCGGACTGATGTGGTCGCAAGCGGATAGCGGTGAAGGTTTGAACTGGGAAGAAGCCCTGGCCTGGGTTGAGCAGAAAAACACCGAAGATTATTTGGATTACAGGGACTGGCGTCTGCCCAACGCCAAGGAACTGCAAAGCATTGTGGATTACGCCAGATCTCCCGACACAACTGCCTCCGCCGCCATCAACGCTTTGCTTGAAACCACCGCCATCACCAATGAAGCGGGCGAAGCCGACTACCCCTGCTACTGGAGCGGTACCACCCACGCCAACTGGACAGCCAGCCCCGGCACCCATGGCGCTTACGTCGCCTTTGGTCGGGCCATGGGCTATATGGGTGGCTCTTGGGTAGACGTTCATGGTGCGGGAGCGCAACGTAGCGATCCCAAATCGGGTGATCCTGACGACTACCCCTCCGGGTTCGGCCCCCAGGGTGACGCTATTCGTATCTACAATTATGTTCGCTTGGTACGCGACGAAGAATCTGTTACTGCAACCAGTGGTGTCTTTGACGGATATATGTTGATGGCGCCATTAGGGTCATTTACAACCTATCTGATAGATACAGATGAATTGGTTGATCATACGTGGACAAGCAGTTACAGACCAGGAAATTCAGCATACCTTCTGGATGACGGTTTGCTGCTCCGAACAGGCAATGTGACAAATGGTAACAGGTTTGCCAGTACAGGCGGGGTCGGCGGAATTGTGGAGAAACTCGATTGGGGCAGCAATGTGACATGGAGTTATTCGCTCGCTTCTGATGATGAGTGTCTGCATCATGATGTGGAAGAACTTCCTAACGGCAATATCCTGATGATTGCCTGGGAGTATAAAACTTCCGCTGAAGCCATTGCGGCCGGCAGGGACTCCAGTCTGCTTACAGATGGTGAACTGTGGCCTGACAAGATCATTGAGGTCGATCCAAGCGATAACAGTATAGTCTGGGAGTGGCACGTCTGGGATCATCTGGTCCAGGATTATGACAATTCAAAGGAAAATTATGGAGTTATCGCTGGTCATTCTGAACTTATTGATCTTAATTATGTTGACCTTCCAAGCGGGATAGCGGACTGGAATCATATCAACTCTGTTGACTACAATACAGAGCTTGATCAGATCCTACTTTCAGTGCATGGTTTTGATGAATTCTGGGTAATAGATCATAGCACCACAACAGCAGAAGCGGCCTCTCATTCAGGAGGGACCTATGGCAAGGGTGGCGATATTCTGTACCGATGGGGAAATCCGGCAGCATATGGTGCTTCGGGTGACCATGAATTCTATGGTCAGCATGATGCCCAGTGGATACCATCTGATTCACCAGGCGCGGGAAACATACTTGTGTTTAATAACGGCCAGGGGCGTCCTGACGGAAGCTATTCAACAGTAGAAGAGATTGTTCCGGATGTTAATCCGGATGGCTCCTATCCCGTAACAATCGGGGAGGCCTTTGATCCTTCTTCACAGGAATGGGTATATATGGCTCCGAACCCTACGGATTTTTACGGTCATAATATTTCAGGAGCCCAGCGTCTGCCTAACGGGAATACCCTGATCTGTGAAGGTCCGGACGGGTATATTTTTGAGGTAACTAATGATGGCACTGTTGTATGGACGTATCAAAATACTGATGGTACGGCTGCATTTAGAGTAATCAAGTATTCCTATGACTACTCAGGCTTATCACAGCCGTAGAATGGAGCCATAATAGAACCATATCACAAGTACGCAGAAGAACGAGTAAAAGCATCACTTAAAGAAAAAGAAATACTTTTGAGGGAGATTCGCCACAGGGTCAAAAATAATATTCGGAGGAGAGGGGAAATATCGAAAAACACCAATGGATACAATGCTTAACTTTTCATCGATTTTAGCTTGTATCAAAATATTTATCTTAATTCTTTTAACGATTCTACATAAATTGCATAAAATCAATAAAAAGCAGAATGAATAACTTAAAAATAAAACATATTACTTAATAATCCCACCAATTTTCATTGAAACCAATAAAACCTTGGCCAAAGGAAGCTTCTGGTCAATATATAATGTTCGCACATGAAATGGAGCCTTACATGAAGAAAATAATTCTACAGGTTGTGATTCTTACATTCGTCCTCACCTTCCATGCCCACGCCGATGGAGGCTCGCATCAGACCGAGCATACCTACAGAATCGTAGATACTGGCGTCAAAGAATTCTATGGCAACACATCGGTTATCCTAGAGCCGCAACAAGGTGACCCCTTCTTTGGCCAGGATGCACAATATAGAACCAATACACCTTCCTATACGGACAACGGAGATGGCACAATCACTGATAATGTGACCGGCCTGATGTGGCAGAAATCGATGGGTGAGAAACTGTCATTTGAAGAGGCCACCCGTCGAGCCAAGGAATCCGATGTCGGAGGCTACCATGATTGGCGTGTACCCTCGATAAAGGAACTCTATTCACTCATTCTCTTTGCCGGCCGAGTACAAGGGCAAAAGGCAATTGAGCCTTTCATAGACACGAACTATTTTGGGCAGTCGATAGGGAATCCCAGCAAGGGAGAACGTGAGATTGATGCACAGACCTGGAGTTCAACGGAATATGTCGGCAGGACCATGAGAAACGATGAGACCGTTTTTGGCGTCAATTTTGTTGATGGACGCATCAAGGGATATCCCAAATACAAGCCCCGTACCGGCCAACCAAACAACATGTATTTCCGCTTCGTGCGTGGAAACAAAGGCTACGGGAAAAACAAATTCGTTGACAACAATGACGGCACCGTGACCGATATCACAACGGGGCTGATGTGGCAAAAGGCAGACAGTGGACATGGTATGAACTGGGAAATGGCCCTAGATTATGCAGAGAATCTAACTTCGAGCGAACATGATGACTGGCGATTACCGAATGCAAAAGAACTGCAAAGCATAGTGGACTATTCGCGATCCCCTCAAAACACCGTTTCTGCAGCAATTAATCCGGTCTTTGAAATCACGGCGATCAAAGACTCTGAGGGGAATAGGCAGTACCCCTATTTCTGGACAAGCACAACGCATAAAGATGGTCGCAATCCCTATGACTCCGCTGCCTATATCGCCTTTGGTGCAGCTCAGGGAAAAATGCATGATCGCCTGATGGATGTTCATGGAGCAGGGGCACAACGCAGCGACCCAAAGTCCGGAAACGCCGGTGATTATCCCGAATATTTTGGTCCACAGGGCGATGTTCGTTACGTGTTCAACTATGTCAGATGTGTGAGATCTGTAACCCGATAAGCGCGAACAAGGCGCTCCAGCGGACGCACAAAAGCAGCGCCGCTGAGCTTTGCAGCTACAAATCCAAAATAGACGAGCAACCATTATTGTCCATTATTTTTCGAGACCGCAGAAGAATCTTCAAACCCAATAACTGGAGCAATTATTGTAAACAACTCGAGAAAAGACTTCCATTTCAAACTTCGAAACTATCGGGTTCTGTGAAACAAAAGACTTCACCGATCTCGAGGAGACACCCAGACAAAAGATTTTGTAACAAAAGCTAAAATACCTTTGAAAACGTATAGTTGACATAATCAAGGTGAAATCTAAATACCGCTATCCCTGCCAATATGCGATGACTGAATTTCGTAATCTAAAGGTCCGTATGTCAACAGTCTGTCAATATTTTGCGTACTGAGTCTGAGGTCTCAGTGAAAGTTATAAAAGTAATCTTTGAGGTGTTGATAGTAGAGATTTAAACTGTTTTCAAAATCAATTCAGACATAGTAACCGATGAACTCACCACACCGATCATTGAAAAATTCCATCGCTTCATCGACGGTATCAAAAATTATCCAGCCATGCCGAATTGTCTTTTCGCCCTGTTTACGGATCCTTTCAATCTCGGTGTTGCCGAAGTATTCAAAGTGGTCATGATAATCTGTGTACAATTCATGCTTTCTCATTTTATTGCCCTCCTCCTATTGAGTGTTTGCACGCAGATTACCACATGGGTTTGACAGATCCGGTCACACTGTTGTAAATTTATTGAAATTTTATGTATCCAGTCAACTGCAATTACCAAAGAAAGGAATCCCATGAACAAACTCGATCTCATCCAGACCCTCAGCACCACAAATGGTCTTACCAAAATTGAAGCAGCCAAGATTGTATCCATATTTTTCAAACAGATGGCCGCCGCACTCGAAAAGGGTGATCGGGTTGAAATCCGGGGGCTGTGCTCTTTTTATGTCAAGACGTATGAGGGGTACACCGGGAGGAATCCTAAAACTGGGGAAGCAGCTGAGATCAAACCTAAGAAATTGCCATATTTTAAATGTG
>JAQYVS010000070.1 GCA_030145365.1 Desulfofustis sp.
CCACTGGCGATTCGAATTAAATCATAAAAATGGCCGATTGTTTTCTCTTGGATTGTCCACCGTCACTGGGTATTCTCTCCTACAATGCGATCGCCGCATGTAATCGGCTCATTGTTCCGGTTCAGCCTGGAATTGGTGCTGTAAATGGAATCCAGAGCCTAGTACCATGTAACAATTAAGTTTTCGCATTATTTAAAATATGTGCTATAATGGTGGCACCCTAAAAAAAGGAGGCCACCATGCCGCCAAGATACCGAGTGACACTTACTGAGCAGGAGCGAGATGAACTTGAGGCTTTGACAAAACGAGGAAAAACAAACGCCAGAAGGTTTATCCGTGCCCGTGCATTGTTGTTGTGTGATGCTGGACCCAAAGGTCCAGCTTGGTCTGTCGCGGTTACCGCAGCCGCTCTTGGGGTGACCAGTCGGACAATAGAACATCTCAAGAAACGTTTTGTGGAGGAAGGGCTCGAAGTGGCTCTTGAACGGAAGCCGCGGGAGAAACCACCGAGGGAAGTCATCTTTGACGGTGCATTTGAGGCAAGACTGATAGCGCTGGCTTGCTCAGATGCACCCGAAGGACACCGACGATGGACCGTCAGATTGCTTGCTGACAAGGTTGTTGAGCTTAAAATTGCCTCGTCCGTATCACACATGACAGTGCAGCGGGTTTTAAAAAAACTGAACTTAAACCTCACCTCAGCAAATATTGGAAAATCCCGCCGAAAGGGAGCGCAGCCTATGTAGCAGCGATGGAGGATGTCTTGGAAATCTATCATCTGCCGTACAATCCCGAATTTCCGGTGGTTTGTATGGATGAATCTTGCAAGCAGCTGATTGGCGAAGTTCGCAATCCTATACCGTGCGCCCCTGGACGACCGGCACGCATGGACGATGAATATGTCAGGAATGGAGTCGCTGAAATTTTTATGGAAGTGGAACCACTGGCCGGCAAAAGACATGTGGAGGTCACCGAACATCGTACCAGAAAGGATTGGGCGTCGCAAATCAAGCAGATGCTTGATAGACGCTATCCTGAAGCAGCCAAAGTACGTTTGGTGATGGATAACCTGAACACTCATAACATCGCCTCACTCTATGAAACATTTGAGCCCAAGGAGGCAAGACGTCTTGCTGAACGCCTTGAAATTCATTACACTCCTAAACACGGTAGTTGGCTCAACATGGCGGAAATCGAACTTAGTGTCCTAAAAGGACAGTGTCTAAACCGCCGGATTGCGGATATGGCAACCATGCGGGCCGAAGTGGCAGCATGGGAAAGAAATCGAAATAACTCCACAAAAAAAATTGACTGGCAGTTCACTACCTCGGATGCACGTGTAAAGCTGAAACGTCTTTATCCGAAACAATAAATGATACATGGTACTAGTGCCCAACACCAAATGAACGACTTGTCATGATAGTTATGAATTCAATGCTACTGTCAACCTTTCCGGGAGATGGGTCGATGTGTCGAAGAGGATCGTGGTTTCCTCAATTTTAAGGCGGTCTTGAAGAGTATCGTTAAAAATAATAACCTCACCCGGCCTGTAGGCCTGGATGAAGCTTCTTCTGAGTGACTTAGTGATTGCGGGACGTTGCAACGAATCTGCCTTGACTTCAACGGCCAATATGGAATCTGAT
>JAQYVS010000104.1 GCA_030145365.1 Desulfofustis sp.
CTTTCCAGTCACCGTCATAGAGATCTCCGGCGATCAGGATAAAATCAACTGCTTCCTCAATCGCCAGATCAATTAAGTTAACAAAGGCTCTTCTTGTAGCTCCACGTATTTCGTCTACTGGAGCGTCTTCATGAGACTCCAGACCTCTTAACGGACTATCAAGATGAATGTCAGCCGCGTGGATGAATGTAAACATCGGCTAAAGGAACTCCTTCAGATGTTAATTCAACGTATCTGGGTAAAACGCCTACGGAATTGATCGCGCCTCTTGACAATTGACTGAGCAGACACCGCTGTATGCAACTCAGCACAACCGCTCAATTTAAACCTATCTCAATCTCAATCAGACCTTGTGAGCACTTCTTCAAATCGACAGCACTCCGAAAGGATCAAGGATATACTTCTGCCTCAGAAAACGGCAGGGCATCACTATCTTTTGCTGACAATTCCGGCGTTATTCCCAGTGGCCAGGAAATGTTCAGTTCAGAATCGTTCCAGATGATAGATCGATCAAACTCGGGGGCATAATAGTCGGTCGCCTTATAAAGAAAATCAGCTTGCTCAGAAAGCACCATAAAACCATGGGCAAATCCAGGCGGGACCCAGAATTGCAGTCTGTTTTCTTCACTCAGGGTTACCCCGACCCACTTGCCAAATGTGGCTGAGGATTTTCGCAGGTCTACGGCCACATCGAACACTTGCCCTGAAACAACTCGGACCAACTTACCCTGGGCATGTTTGATCTGATAGTGAAGTCCACGAAGTACGCCTTTTGTAGATCGGGAATGATTATCCTGGACAAAGTCGACATCGACTCCGGTCTTCTCCAGCCAGGTTAGCTTATTAAAACTTTCCATGAAAAAACCACGATCATCCCCAAACAGAGTTGGCTTAAGAATTAAAACATCGGGTATTTCAGTCTTTATTACCTGCATAAATCGTAAAATCAGCTATACATCTTTTGATAATAATCCTGATAGGATCCGTCAACCACGCTGTCAAGCCACTGCTGATTGGCCAGATACCAGTCGATGGTCGACTCAATCCCGCGTTCAAAGGTTACCGAGGGGTTCCAGCCGATTTCCTCCTTCACTCGAGTGGAATCGATAGCATACCGACGATCATGCCCAAGCCGATCGGTTACAAAACGGATCAGAGAACTTCGTTTATTACCGTCAGGTAAAGGGGCTGATTTTTCATCAACCAGATCGCAGATCAAACTCACCACTTCAAGGTTAGTCTTTTCGTTGTTGCCGCCAATATTATATGTTTCACCCGGCCTACCGTTTACCAGTACCTCGATGATCGCCTGGCAATGATCTCCCACGTAGAGCCAGTCTCTGATATTCTTTCCATCTCCGTAGACGGGCAATTCCTTGCCCGCCTGGCAGTTATTGAAAATAAGTGGTATCAGTTTTTCGGGGAACTGATAGGGGCCGTAATTGTTTGAACAATTGGTTATCAGTATTGGCAGACCGTAGGTGTGAAAGTAAGCAGAGACCAGATGATCAGACGATGCCTTGGATGCCGAATAGGGAGAGCGTGGATCGTATGCTGTCGTCTCACTGAAATAACCGGTCTCACCCAAAGAACCGAAGACCTCATCGGTGCTGACATGCAGAAAGAGCGGGTCAATATCAGATGTTGTATCAGTTAACCAGGCTTTTCTGGCTGCTTCGAGCAGTGTAAACGTACCGTTGATATTTGTTCTGATAAACTCACCCGGTCCGACGATGGATCTATCCACGTGAGATTCTGCAGCAAAGTGGACAACCATATCGATCTGCTCTCTTGCAAATAGCTCAGCAAGCAGCTCTGAATCGCAGATATCGCCTTTTACAAATCGATACTGTTCACCCAGATGTATGTTCTCAAGATTTTTAAGATTTCCGGCATAGGTTAACAGATCGAGGTTGATGACTCGCCACTGGGGACAACTGCTGTTGACCAGGTGGATAAAATTGCTGCCGATAAAACCGCATCCACCGGTAACCAGCACATTTCTTTTATTTTCCATGGATATGATGTAATTTTAGTTGCATTCTTGTCAGAAAAACCTATTCTTCAGAGTTTTTCACCGCAACAATACTCAGTAGTTTTAAATTAGCAAAGGACATTTTCATATAATGAGCGGTAAGCTTGAAAACCATATAGCCAGACGCAGAACCTTTGGCATAATCAGCCATCCCGATGCCGGCAAAACGACCTTAACAGAAAAACTGTTGTTGTACGGTGGAGCCATCAATCTTGCAGGAGCGGTTAAATCACGCAAAGCGGAACGGCATGCAACCAGCGACTGGATGGCAATTGAGCGTGAACGGGGAATATCGGTTACCACATCGGTGATGAAATTCACCTATCGTGATTTTGAGATCAATCTTCTCGACACCCCTGGTCATCAGGATTTTTCGGAAGATACCTACCGGGTGCTGACCGCAGTTGACTCTGCGGTTATGGTGATTGACAGCGCCAAAGGTGTTGAAGCCCAGACCGAAAAACTGATGGAGGTCTGCCGGATGAGAAACACCCCGCTCATTACCTTCATCAATAAACTTGACCGCGAAGGCCGCTCACCTCTGGAACTGCTGGACGAAATAGAAGAAAAACTGCAGATCGAATGTGCCCCCCTATCCTGGCCCATCGGCATGGGCAAACGTTTCAAAGGGGTTTACAATCTGTACAAAAAAGAGCTCAAACTCTTTACCCCTGGAGCCGAAACCAGGGACCAGCAATCGATCACCATCTCCGATATCAACGATCCACAACTCGACAGCCTGCTTGACGGCCAGGCAGATGATCTTCGCGAAGAAATCGAACTTCTCGAAGGTGCAGCCAATCCCTTTGAATACCACCACTATCTGCAGGCAAATCAGACCCCGGTCTTCTTCGGCAGTGCAATCAACAATTTCGGGGTCCAGGAAATGCTTGACACCTTCGTTGAGATGGCACCAGCGCCTGCCGCCCGCCAGGCAGTCACCAGGCTTGTTGACCCGGCCGAAGACCAATTCTCCGGCTTCGTCTTTAAAATTCAGGCCAACATGAATCCCGCCCATCGGGATCGCATCGCTTTCATGCGCATCTGCTCCGGTATGTTTAAAAAGGGAATGAAAGTGCGTCACCACCGAATTAACAAGGAAATCAACCTGGCCAATGCCATTATATTCATGGCCCAGGACCGTGAGCATGTGGAGGAAGCCTGGCCCGGGGATATCATCGGCCTGCCTAATCACGGTACGATTAAAATCGGCGACACCTTCACCATAAAAGAAGAGTTGAAATTCACCGGCATCCCCAACTTTGCTCCCGAACATTTCCGTAGAGTTCTATTGAAAAACCCTCTGAAAAGTAAACAATTGCAGAAAGGTCTTGTTCAGCTTTCAGAAGAAGGTGCCATCCAGGTTTTTCATCCGCTGATCGGCTCGG
>JAQYVS010000195.1 GCA_030145365.1 Desulfofustis sp.
TCCAGGTAGGGGAGCATTGTCATAAGCTCCCGATGGGCGACGGCTTTGTCTGTATCGAAAACCTCGGCGGTGACCTGGAGAAGATGGTTGGAAAACGCTCTGAGATGATGGCGTTCCCGATCGCATTTACCCTTATGGCGATCATTGATGATTAGAGCTATTTGGGGATGATGTGGCTGACAACATCCTCCATTGGCGAAGAGTAAAATCTTCAGGTGGAGGGTTGTCTGTCATCATAACTTATTAAAACAACATGCAAATTAACCCCGATCATTAAGTGGCTAATTGGCGCACAGTAGTTAATGAGTTAACAAATGATGCTTTGAATGAGATTTAACGAATCTTAGTCATGTTGCTGTCATGTAAGCGGTGGAGGGTATTGTGCTAGAGAAGACTCAGTTTTCCGTATTGCTTTTTGGCATGGAAAAACTCATTCGGTTGGCTGCCGGCAAATACCCGGCATATAGGGACAAACTCGGAGAAATGAATCTGGTGGTCCAGTTTAAACTCCGGGACAACTCACAAGGGCGGAGATTTACCTTCGCCAATGGCAAGGTAACCTCCCAAGCGGTCGTTCAGTCTGACTCCGATGTGGTTTTTTCGTTTGAGGATGCTGCTACTGCGGTCAGACTTCTTAAGCCGGGCAAGAGTATGCTCGATTTTATAAGTGCTGCCAAGGCGTTTCAGGTCGAGGCTATTGGAAATGATGAACATCTAAGCTGGGTCACTGAAATTCTGAACATGCTGTTTCATCTCGATGTGGATTATGGCGTCGATGCTGGAAACGGAGTCAAGCGCTATACCAATACCACCAATGGCGGTCCTGTGTTTGTTTACGTCAAGGACGACAAGATCATTCGTATCACGCCAATGGATTTTGATGATGAGGATGCCGATCCATGGGTGGTGAATGCGCGAGGCAAGACGTTTAGTCCGCCCAAAAAGGCAACTGCCAGCCCCTATGCACTTGCCTGGAAGTCGATGGTCTATTCCAGGGACAGATTACTTCATCCGATGAAGCGAGTAGATTTTGATCCGGATGGTGAACGTAATCCGCAGAATAGGGGGATTTCCGGCTATGAACGGATCAGCTGGGATGAGGCTCTGGATCTTGTTACCAGGGAAATAAAACGGGCAAAGCAGAAACACGGCCCCGGTGCCATACTCAATGGCAGCGGTTCCCACCATACCTGGGGAGCACTTGGTTATTGGCTCAGCGCACGTCCCCGATTCTTTAATTCCATAGGCTTTACTCCGGTGGTTCATAATCCTGACAGCTGGGAAGGCTGGTATTGGGGTGCTGCCCACCATTGGGGGCAGACTGCGCGTAACGGCGGGGGAGAGACGTATAACACCGTAGAGGATTGTCTGAAAAATTGCGAAATGGTGGTGTTCTGGTCAAGTGATCCGGAAGCAACCAGCGGTGTCTATGGTGCCGGTGACGGAACCATACGGCGACAATGGCTCGAGGAACTCGGCATAAAGATTGTTCACATCGATCCATATTTCAATCACACCGCGGCTCTTTTTCCCGGCAAATGGCTTGCTCCAAAGCCTGGCACCGACAGTGCCATGGTATTGGCTCTGGCTTACGTCTGGATCACTGAAGATCTCTATGATAAAGAATATGTGGCTGGAAGGACCGTCGGTTTTGAGAAATGGAAGGAGCATGTTCTTGGTGCCGACGACGACATTCCCAAGACCCCGGAGTGGCAAGAGGGTGAAACAGGCGTTCCGGCAAAGGATGTTCGTGCTCTGGCACGTGAATGGGGAACTAAAAAGACCTATCTGAATTCAGGCGGCATCATCGGTTTTGGCGGTGCTTGCAGGACAGCCACAGGTACGGACTGGGCCCGTGGCATGGTATATCTTATGGCCATGCAGGGACTTGGCAAACCTGGTGTTAATATGGGCGGCCTGCAGCAGGGTACACCGGTGGACACCCGGTTCTTTTTCCCTGGATATTCCGAAGGAGGCTTTTCCGGGGACCTTAACGGAACGGCTGCGGCTGTCAACATGTATCAACGTATGCCCAGCCTGATGACCATGAATACTTCTCAACAGGCGGTTCCGCGTCTCAAAATCCCCGAGGCGATAATGGATGGCAAATGTGAAGGGTACCCGACTGATCCCCGAACCATCGAGGGGCAGTTTTTTAAATTTGAGTATCCTGCTCCCGGCCATTCACCCATTACCCTTTATTACAAATATGGCGGTTCCCACATGGGGACCATGGTGGATACCAATCGCTATGCCAATATGTATAGAACTGAAAGTCTGGAGTGCGTTGTAAATCAGGCCATATGGTTTGAAGGGGAAACAAAATTTGCTGATATTATCCTGCCGGCATGCACTAATTTTGAACGATGGGATATCGGTGAACATGCCAATTGTGGAGGGTACATCCAGCATTCATTTACCCAGAGCAACCATCGGATTGCTGTAATGCAGCATAAATGCATTGAGCCTCTGGGTGAGTCTAAATCTGATTTCCAGATTTTTCTCGAGTTGTCAAAACGCCTGGGTATTGCAAATCTTTTCAGTGAGGGCAATAGCGAATTTGAGTGGTGCAAACGCTACTTTGAAGGAACCGATCTACCGAAAGTCATACCCTGGAAGAAATTTGTAAAAAAAGGCTACTACGTGATCCCTCCGTTACCTGAAAACCGGCGGGATCCGGTGTCGTATCGATGGTTTTACGAAGGACGGCCCAAAGATACTCCCGAGCTTACACCTCTGCCGGGTGACTATACAGATGGTTTCAGGAAGGGGCTGCAAACCCAGAGCGGTAAGATAGAGTTCGAGTCATCCAGTTTAAAACGCTTTGATCCAAATGATCCAGAGCGTCTACCGCTGTTAAAGTATCGCCAGTCCTGGGAAGGACCGAATACCACAGAGCTCTTTGCAAAATATCCACTGCAAATGATCTCTCCCCATCCAAAATTTTCGTTTCATACCATGGGGGATGGCAAAGATAGTGTGATAAATGACATAAAAGACCATCGCGTGCTGGTTGACGGCTGGTACTACTGGGTTGCACGGATTAATCCGATTGATGCAGAGACACGGGATATTGCGGAGAACGATTTAATAAAGCTGTACAACGATCGTGGGGCCGTCGTTTGCGCGGCCCAGGTGTCCGAACGAGTTCGACCGGGAACGATACATTCATATGAGTCATGTGCAGTGTATGCTCCCGTTGGGAAGCCAGGTGTTACTACGGACCGTGGTGGTTGTGTCAATACCCTGACTCCCAGTCGCATGCTCATCAAAAAGTCCCATGCCATGGCGGCAAATTCCTGCCTGATAGAAGTCTGTAAATGGAATGGGGAGGAGAATTTCTCATGAAGGAATGGTATTTTATCATAGATGTAGCCAAATGCTGGGACTGCAATAATTGTTTTATAGCCTGCAAGGACGAGCATGAGGGGAACGACTGGCCAGGATACACCCTGGCACAACCCAGGCATGACCAACGCTGGATTAATGTTCACCGAAGAGAACGGGGACAGTATCCTCTGATAGATGTTGCCTACCGTCCGACTCCCTGCATGCACTGCAAGGATGCTCCCTGTGTTGAGGCCTCAAACGGTGCAATCACGCGCCGGGAAGATGGTATCGTTCTCATCGATCAGGAAAAATCTGTGGGGAGAAAAGACCTTGTTGCTTCCTGCCCGTATGGCGTGATGTTTTGGAATGAGGAGAAGAACATCCTCCAGAAATGCACCATGTGCGCCCATCTTCTTGATGACGGATGGTCACAGCCGCGTTGCGCCCAAGCTTGTTTTACCGGAGCTTTGAAAGCTATATGTGAGGAAGAGGAAGACATTCTCCAACTAGTAAAATCCGAGGGTTTGGAACCACTTCACCCAGAAAAGGGCACCAGACCCAACGTTTATTATAAAAATCTTCATCTGTTCGACAAGGTGTTCATTGCCGGCAGCGCGGCGGTGAAAAATAATGACGTCGTTGACTGTGCCCAGGGAATCCGGGTGAAGCTCTGCCGGGGAGAAGAGGTTGTCCAGGAGAGTGTGACGGATACTTTCGGTGATTTTAAATTTGACAGGCTTCCCAAAGACAGCGGGGAGTATACCGTAGAACTGCAA
>JAQYVS010000253.1 GCA_030145365.1 Desulfofustis sp.
GTATAACATCAACAAAACCAAAATAATCGGAACCCTTGGACCAAGCTGTAAAACAGAGCAAAGTGTCGCCGATCTTATTGTTGCCGGGATGGATGTGGCCCGTATCAATCTTTCCCATGGAGATCGGCAAAGCCATACTCAGGCCATTGAGACCGTGAAACGGGCACGTGAAAAAACAGGTAAAAAAACAGCTATTTTACTCGATATACGTGGCCCTGAAATCCGGGTTGGAGAACTGGGAAAAGGCACATTTTTAAACATCGGTGCAGAAATCGTCTTCTCCAGTAAGGCAGGTAATGCAGGAACAACACCGGTTAATTACGATGCATTTGCAGATGACGTCTCAGTCGATGATTTCATCCTCCTTGACGACGGAAAAATGAGACTTCAGGTTGTCGATACCGACAATAATCAAGTTACCGCTCAAGTCATTGTCGGCGGCACTCTCTACTCTAGAAAAAGGGTAAGTCTTCCCGACATCGAGGTTAATCTGCCGTCCATCACCACCGAGGACAGAGAAGATATCGTTTTTGGTGTCCACCAGGAAGTGGATTTTATTGCCGCATCCTTTGTCCGAAAAGCAGAAGATGTTGAAAATGTTCGGGAAGTTATCAGAGACAGTGGCGGTAATCAATGGATTATCGCCAAGATAGAGAATAGACAGGGGGTGGAAAACCTCCAAGAAATCCTTGAAGTTGCAGATGGACTGATGGTTGCTCGCGGAGACCTTGGAGTGGAGATGCCTGCCGAGGAAGTTCCGGTGATCCAGAAAAGGATTATCAAAGCGGCAAATATTGCCGGCAAACCGGTCATCACTGCAACCCAGATGCTCGAATCAATGATATCCTCTCCTACCCCGACCAGAGCCGAAGCCAGCGATGTAACCAATGCCATTTTCGACGGTACCGATGCGGTCATGCTCTCTGGAGAAACTGCGGTTGGCGGTTATCCGCTTGAAGCGGTTCGTTTCTTGGCCAGAAACGCCCGTATCAGCGAAGCAGCCCTTGACTATGAAGCCATTCTGGCTGACGGACTCCGCAACAGAAGACCGGTAATAACAGATGCCATCTCTTATGCATCCTGCGCTACCGCTGCAGATCTCTCGGCAGCTGCAATCATTACTGCTACAACATCAGGCTCCACTGCTCTGCGCGTCGCCCGTTATCGACCGAAAACACCGATACTCGCGTTCAGTTCCGTACCTGCAACATTGAGAAAACTGCAATTGATCAGAGGAGTGATTCCCAGATCATGCACCAAATCCTACAGTCTTAATCAGCAGATATATTATATCGTCCATAAGGCTCTGCAGGAAAAATTGATTGAGGTCGGTGAGCGAGTTATCATCACCGCTGGGTTACCGCTGCACACCGCAGGCACTACCAATACTCTGAAGGTATTGCGTATTGATGAGAGATATCTTGAGAAGCCCGATGAAGAGTAACCCCATACTCCATATATTGACTCGGCGAGCCTGTATTTTTCTACACGTTTAAACATGATCCAGATTACCGAAACCATTTCTTTGCCTCTGCAGGATCTTGAATTTCAGCAGATTCGTGCTTCAGGGCCTGGCGGACAGCATGTGAATAAAGTGGCCACAGCCGTACAGCTGCGTTTTGATATACACGGCTCCTCACTTCCCGATTATTGCAAGAACAGGTTGCAGCAACTTAACGATCATAGAATTACCGAGAGCGGAATTGTTATCATCAAAGCCCAGCAATATAGAAGCCTTGAGCAAAACAAATCCGATGCAATCCAACGTCTGCGTCTCATGATCCAAAGAGCCCTGAAAAAAACAAAAAAACGAATCGCCACCAGACCTACCAGGACATCACAGAAAAAACGGCTTGAAAGAAAACAACATAAGGGCCGAAGGAAATCACTGCGGCAAAAAATCACATCGTATGAATAAAGAATCGGGAATTTTCATTATCTGATCATGCTCAACCACACGTTTTGCCACATCCAGGGAATCGGTCCTGCTGCTGAACGCAAGTTATGGCAGAAGAATATCCATACCTGGGAAGATCTGCTCGCTACTCCGACAATAGTACCGCGGGTAAGTGAGCAAGAAATCAGGATCATTCTGGAACAATCCAGCCGCTCACTTCCAATCGCTCCTGAATTTTTCAGTACTCGTCTGAGCCAAAGTGAGAGGTGGCGTCTTTTTCCGCACTTCAGGCAGGTAACCGGCTACTTGGACATTGAAACCACCGGTATTGGCCCGGGCAGCGAAATCACCACCATTGCCTTATATGACGGTACCAGGGTTCGAACCTATGTTAACGGAGTAAATATCGAAGATTTTCTCGATGATATCGCTGATATTAAGCTGTTTATTACCTACAACGGAATTTCATTTGATATTCCTGTCATCGAGCACTTTTTTCGAACCAAGTTGAACCAGACCCAGATAGACCTGCGCTATGTTTTGGCCCGGCTCGGGATAAAAGGAGGATTGAAGCGCTGCGAGAAACAGCTGGGAATCAACCGGGGGAGCCTAGATGGAATTGATGGCTCTTTTGCCGTTCTACTCTGGCGCGAATATGAGCGTTACAACGATCCCCGAGTACTTGAGACGCTGCTTGCCTACAATATCGAGGATACGGTAAACCTGGAACGATTAATGGTCGAAGCCTACAATCGCAATGTCCGTATGACTCCCTTTGCCCAAGACTTGCAATTGGATTTTCCTGAACCGCCCCAACTCCTGCACCAGCCCGATCCAGCGGTCGTCGATATGATTAAAGCTGGGGCGTATTGAGCTGAGCAACAGCCCCCCTCTTCTTCATCCATGGCCACAAGTGAGCAAGAGTTTATAGCTGCAGAAAGACGCCTGCTTTCAAAACTTCAGCTTCAATATCTTTGCCAATAC
The DNA here is from genome assembly GCA_030145365.1 of Desulfofustis sp. GTDB lineage: Bacteria > Desulfobacterota > Desulfobulbia > Desulfobulbales > Desulfocapsaceae > JABDQA01. Next base: position 2,882 of record JAQYVS010000253.1, read on the forward strand.
TTCTAAATTCAGCCCAACTGACACCTGTTAAGGTCAGCAGATGGTTAAGCTCTGTTTCTGAAGGGTAGAAATTACCTGCATAGCCCAGGTCGTAGATATTAGCATAGACATCGCCCAAGGCCAGAAAAGCGGTCTGTATTTTATCAACTTCTTCGCTCCGATCGACTTCATGGTGAAACCCAATACAATTTCTGATTGTATCATTGAACTGCCATTTTCTGGCAATCTTTAGACCAACCTGCTGATGATCGAAACCATACAACTCCCGCTCCGCTTCAATGGGAGTAATCTGGGTGTGCTCGGACAAGCTGATCACCTCGGTATAGCTCTCGACAAAAGCCATTTTCCCCAGATCGTGCAACAGGCCACAAATCAGGAAATCCTCTCGTTGAGTTGTAGATCCCTGCTTGACACGGCTGAGCATTCCAGCTGCAACACCAGTGCTGATCGAATGTCTCCAAAATCCGGCCATAGGTAAGACCTGGGGAAAATTCAGTCTCGCCACTGCCTTATTAACTGCCTTTGATAATGTTATGCTCTTAACTGTATTGAAGCCGAGCATGGTAATTGCCCGGGTAAGTGATGTGACCTCACTGACCAACGAGTAGTATGCAGAATTAACAAGTTTAAGAACATGTTCGCTGAGAACTGAATCCTCAGACACAACCTGGCTTAAGTCCTCCGGGGTACTGTCAATCCGGCTGCAGATCTCGACCACTTGAGAGGCAGTGACGGACAGCTCAGGTATCGCTTCGACAAATGAGTCGATCTGCTCTTTGTATGATTTCTTATCCACGATCATTATCAAGTAAAGATTATAAATAAATCAACGATACAGATTCAAAATCATTGTATCTAAAAGGTAGCAGGGGGTCAACAAAGACTGCATCCAATAAAAGTCTGGATCACCCGGAGATATTAGTGTCAAAGATTATCAGCAACCACCAGACACTATTGGCTTGATCTGAGATGGTAGTCAATTATCGGTATTACGTTCCCAAGCACATAGCACACAACGGCCAGGGAGAGCGACTGCTTAAGTATATTTAAAAATAATGGCAACAAGAAAGGGGGATGGGTGGAAGACCAGAACACATACCCCCGATAAATATAGAGGGGTATGTGTTTTGTTAAAGAAGAGATTTTTACATAAATTTGGCGTTAATAAATAAGTGGCATATTATGCTTGCCCCATAGCCAAGCATGATCACCGGTGTCCACTTCAGGTGTGCACCGAAGGTATAGATACCCCGGGCTGTCCCCATGAGGGCCACTCCCGCCGCTGAGCCGATTGAGAGCATACTGCCGCCAACCCCAGCGGTTAGTGTAACCAGGAGCCACTGCCCCTTTGACATGACGGGATCCATCGTGAGAACAGCGAACATAACCGGGATGTTGTCAACTATTGCAGACAGAAAACCGACGATAGTATTGGCAGTCGTCGGACCGAGGTCATGGTACATATATTGAGATATGGCAGAGAGATAGCCAAATTGCGCAAGACCACCGACACAAAGGATAACGCCATAAAAGAACAACAGAGTATCCCACTCTGCCCGGGCGATTTTTTTCATCAAATCGAACTGCTGGGCAGCAGCTTGCTTTTCGGTAAAATCTTCGAGAACCTGGACAGCTCCTGTGATGTTATCATTCTCATCCCGAATAGGCGTCGCAGAAAAAGATACCCAGCGCCCTTCTTCACCAAGAGTTGGGATGAAGCGGGACGCTTCATAAGCCCCTTCAATGAATTCATTTCGTTTGAATCTCCCATCATAGTGCTGGTCTATCGTCTGCTCCGGCATATAATTGAGAACAAGGTCGGCCATTACGGGCTGTTTGGTTTCGTAAAAGGGTTTCCAGTGATTACGAGTTCCGACAATATCCTCGGCCCTGATACCGGTAAAAAGCTCTGAGGCTTTATTCCAGTGAGTAACCACATGATTATTGTCGATTGAAAAAGTGGGTAAGTCTGATTTTTCAATCATCTCATCGAGATCAAGCTTGCTATCGGCGATGGTGGAGATTGGGGAAATTGACTCAGAGCCACGGGCTCCAAGAATAGAATCATAACGTTCAGACCTGCCCTCGTGGACTTTGATGTGGTAGGAAAGCGGTCCCAGGAAGCCGAGTCCGAGCATCATGCCAGCAACAGGCGGCAAATGTAGAAAGTTATGAAAACTTACCGCTGTTGCAATGGTAATGATAAAAAAGACCATAATAGCAATGGCACCATATTTAAGTGCCACAGTCTCTTCAAGTTTTTTCGGGATAGCTTTATCGACGGTAAAGCTCATGACAATTGCGGGAATGAGCCAGTTGACAAGCGATGGCAAGAAAATACTGAAAAATTCAGTAAAGTGGAGTTTTCCTTTCTGCCAGACCATTAAGGTAGTGATGTCTCCAAAAGGTGAGAACGCGCCCCCCGCGTTCGCTGCAATCACCACGTTGATACAGGCAATGGCAGCAAATTTTTTATTGTCGCCACCAACTGCCATGACCACGGCACCCATGAGCAGGGCGGTGGTGAGGTTGTCAGCAATGGGTGAGATGATAAAAGCGAGAGCACCGGTCACCCAGAAAATCATTCGCAGCGACAGACCCTGAGAAACCAGGAAGGCTCTAAGGGCTTGAAACACATTTCGTTCTTCCATGGCGTTGATGTAGGTCATCGCAGCCAGAAGAAAAAGGAAGAGTTCTGCATATTCCAGCAGACTGTGTCTAATGGCTTCCTGTGCGGTATGCGTGTCTCCGATACTTATATAGGTAATCGCTAGCAGCACCCAGATGATGCCGGCAGCCAGGAGTACAGGTTTACTTTTCCGAAGATGGATGGTGTTTTCCAAAGGAACCAGAGCATACGCGAGTACAAAAACGATGATGCCAAGGTAGCCATAAACCGTGCCAGTGAGATCGACCACTCCAGCTTGCGCAGTATCACCTCCTGCCCAGGCTATGGCAGGTGCAAGAAAAAGTAATACGGTATATATCAAGGTTTTCATTGGTAATAATCCTTTTGTCGTATGGATTTGGTTCTACAGGACAGCCAGACTGCGATGGGAATATATCCTGATTGGGTTCAGAACTGGACAGCTCGTTTCTATCACCTTTTTCTTATCTCTTCAAGCAGTGCCATTGACAAGTATCTTCTTTGGATACCACCAGTACATTTCCGACCGAGAAGAAAATGAATGTAACCGGGATACAATACCGACCATTCAGCAATCATGCTTTATCAGAAAATCACGAACCATTTCTTCCATTATATCCAGTCTGCTGCGTTTGGTTTCATGTACAAGTATCCACGAACAGCGCTGCCAGGCACTTACCAGATCGTCAGGGAGAAGGAGTTTGATTTCACTATAGTGGGAAATAGATCGAGAATTATCGGGATCGGTCTGTTCCTGGTTCTTCCGGCTCATGACTCCTGATTATGTTTGTTGTGATAAGCTACGACATCAGCATAACTCAGAGAATCACCACCGAAAATATCGAGGCCGCTGCCCACCGTTGCATCAAGTTTACCGTTGCCCAGGCGCCTAATGGCTTCCAGATCCTGGAGATCTCTGATACCTCCGGCATAGGTGGTGGGTATGAGCGTCAAATCCCCAAGCTTTGCAGCCAGAGAGATCTCAACACCGTTGCACTTTCCTTCCACATCTGCGGCATGGACCAAAAACTCATCACAATAGTTCCCCAATTGCCCCAGTGTCTCGTCGCCAATAACAACCTCGGTGAATCTTTGCCAGCGATCAGTAACAATATAGTAGTCGTCCCCTTTCCTTCTGCAGCTCAGATCCAGAACGAGATGTGCTTTACCAACTTCGTTTACCAGTTGTACAAGCCGTTTTTCATCAATCCGGCCATCCCGAAAGACCCATGAGGTTACAATCACATGGGAAGCACCTTGCTCAAGCCAATGGGAAGCATTTTCTAGCGTGATGCCGCCACCGATCTGCATCCCCCCGGGCCAGGCATTAAGGGCCTCAATTGCTGCCCGTTCATTGCCGGGACCCAGCATGATAATATGACCACCCAATAGATTGTCACGCCGATACTGTTCGGCAAACCATGCCGATGATTGTTTGGCGACGAAGTTGGTCTGCAGTCGATCCGGAGCATCATCGATCAAGGTCGACCCGACTATCTGCTTCACTTTTCCACCATGCAAATCTATACAAGGACGAAAGCGCATGTAATTTCCTTAAAAAAAGGCGGGCTCCCTGAATAAGGGTCAGCCCGCCTGGTTCTCCGTAGCCGCCGTTGCGGGCGGTGCACACTTGAGTTCTAAGATTTCTGTATGAGCATGGTCGAAGGATCAAGAAGCAATGTCGTACCCGGTTCCACCTCGCAATAGGCGCAACGAAGGATATCAAGTTTCATCACGGTATCCTGGGGATTTATAACCAAGATCACATCGAACAAATCATCAATGGTATGACACGGCGCCGGCACTCCGTCCGGGCTGATTCGATCGTCCGCTCTGTGGCTGACCGCCGAAAACCAGATTACTGCTATGCCAAGATCCGCCATCAACTGCTTCAGATCTTCCATGGCGCTCCGACCATTTCCGTCAAAATCATAGCCATCGATAATCAGACAGTCGGGCTTGAACACATCCTGCTGAATCAGATCCTTTAAACGCTCCTCCAGCATTGCCCGAGAAAAAACATTCTCTTTGAACGTCATGATCATCCGGCGTCTGGAAACCTCAGTCGCTGTGTCTTCAGAGAGATCTTCAACCATCTTGGAGAGAATGTCGTCGTAACGATCTCGTGTTTTTTCAATCGACTCACCGATGGCCACATGCAAAACCCTGTTGCCTCGAAGCATAGAATCCAGGGCAACCTGGACTAAAATTGCAGTTTTACCCAGACCGGCACGAGCCATTACCAGGCCAAGACTCTGTCTTCCTACTTCTGCCTTGTTATCAAGCCCCAGTACACGCAACGGGTTGCTGGTGATCAAATCTTCTTTTGCCATGGCAGTTAACTCCTCTAATCGTAATATTCAATGAAACAGGTTGTACAGGTTGGATTTTCTCAATCCCCCCGATAGCCTGTAACTATTTTAATCGTTTTTTCGCTCTTCCTGATATTTCTTGATCAAATCTTCACTGACACTTTTGGGAACCTGCTTAAAGGTCGCAAATTCCATTGTGAACTCAGCTTTTCCCTGAGTCAGCGATCGAAGTGTTGTGGAATAACCGAACATCTCTGAAAGCGGCACCTCCGCTTCGACCACGGTGTAGTTGCCTTCTTCAACGGTACCGATGATCATACCACGGCGCTGATTCAAACTGCCCATTACGGAACCCTGAAATTCGGACGGTCCTTCAACCGCGACTTTCATAATCGGCTCCATAATAACCGGTTTGGCCTTCATGTATGCTTCTTTGAAAGCACCGACTGAAGCAAGCTGAAAAGCAACATCGGATGAATCCACCGAATGGGAATTACCATCGTCAATGACTGCTCGGACACCGGTAATAGCAGCACCGCACAGCGAACCTTTAACAAGACTTTTTTGAAAACCCTTGTCGCAGGATGCAATAAATTCCCTTGGGATCACACCCCCGACAATCTTATCTACAAACTCATATTCACCCTCTTCAAGGGGCTCAAGATAGCCTGCCACACGACCATACTGACCGGAACCACCGGTCTGCTTTTTATGTGTATAATCAAACGCTGCCAGAATGGTAATCGTCTCACGATAGGCAACCTGCGGAGCCCCGGCTTGAACTTCAGCCTGGTACTCACGCTTCATACGTTCGATGTACACGTCGAGATGTAGTTCGCCCATACCGGAAATAATCGTTTCGTTGGTCTCGTGATCTACGTAGGTTCTGAAAGTAGGGTCTTCCTTGGTAAATCGATTCAGGGCTTTGGACATATTGGTCTGGGCCTTATTGTCAACCGGGATCACTGCCAGTGAAATGACCGGTTCCGGAATATGCATTGAGCTCATCGAAGCCGAGATACCCTCAGCAGTGAAGGTGTCACCGGAAGCGCAATCCACACCGAACAGGGCCACGATATCACCGGGGCCACATGAGTCGATCTCTTCCATTTCATCAGCATGCATTCTGACCAGTCGACCAATCTTGACTTTCTTGCCTGTCCGACTGTTATAAACAGTATCTCCCTTGTTTAAAACACCCTGATAGGTGCGAACGTAGGTAAGCTGCCCGTATCGGCCGTCTTCAAGTTTGAAGGCAAGCATAATCAACTTGTCATCAGGGCTGTTGGTGACCGGAAATTCCGTCTCATCGTTAGCCAGATCCAGAGCATGATTAATTACGTCGGTTGGGCTGGGAAGGTACGCCTCAACAGCATCTAAAAGTGGTTGAATCCCCTTATTTTTATATGCAGAACCAACAAATACCGGAGTGAATTCAAGAGCCAGCGTACCATTGCGAACTGCATTATAAATGAGTTGAGGATCGATTTCCTCTCCTTCCAGCACAGCTTCCATCAGTTCATCTGAGTACATTGACAGCTCTTCAAGCAATGCGGCTCGCCTTTCCTGAGCCTCAGCCTGGAGTTCGGCCGGGATATCATCTTCTCTAATTTTTTCGCCGTTTTCGCCGTCAAAATAGAACGCCTTCATGGTGATCAGATCGACTAAGCCTTCAAAGTCATTTTCCAGACCGATCGGCATCTGCATCATATAGGCGTTGAGTTCCAGTTTATCTCTAAGCTGTTCAGTAACCCTCTGCGGATTTGCCCCGGTACGATCGCATTTATTAACAAAAGCGATCCTTGGGACTCTGTACCTGGCCATCTGACGACTGACCGTTATGGATTGTGACTGGACGCCACCAACAGAACATAGTACCAGAATGGCACCGTCCAGAACCCGAAGCGCGCGTTCTACCTCGATGGTGAAATCGACATGACCGGGTGTATCGATAATGTTAATTTCTATATCTTTCCAGGAAGCATACGTTGCGGCTGACTGAATGGTAATGCCGCGCTCCTTTTCCAACTCCATGGAGTCCATCTTGGCGCCGACACCGTCTTTGCCCCGAACTTCGTGGATTGCATGAATTCTATCCGTATAAAACAGAATTCTTTCTGTCAGGGTTGTTTTACCTGAGTCAATATGGGCACTGATGCCGATATTGCGTACTTTCGACAAATCTCTATCCATGGTTTTCATCCTCTGCCATTAACCTGCAAACCGGTATCTTACCGGAACCAATGCGTTACGCCAGATGCTCCATTTTATAAAAGGAAAAAAGAAAGGAGCTACAGTACACTGTAACCCCTTGCCAAACTCATTTTAACAAAGCGACCGGACATCTATAATCCGGAATTATTGCCCACCTCTTGACTGAATAGAAAAGCGAGGCAATCACTCTTTGAGAACATCGTATATAAACACATTTCTATATAATTGCAAACAAAATGTATCCCAGTTGGGATTGCAACTCTTCCTCCACATTAATAGAGAAAGAACGGGGCGCGATAAAATGGCCAGAATCTAGTGTGAAGGGATTCATCAAGAAATTAAGGCACAGGCTCGGAGCAAACACCACCGGAATGGCAGAACATTGGTCTAAACCATTGAGATAGCCTCTAATCTCAGATTTTTTCAACCTATAAAATAAAAGAGAGAAGTTCGAGACTATTGCTGGCATTCACGGTGCAAAACAAGAACTCGTTTTTTTACGGAGAACACCTTTTACCTTGACTTTATGGCCGAAAAATCGTTGATTATCTCAATTGGAAATGAATGATCATTCATTTTGGTGAGCGATCATATAAATATATTTGAGTTTATCACGGGTTATTTATTTTCATTTTGACATTCAAGGAGAAGATCGATGGGACAAGACACAAACAAACGCCCCACCGCCGAAGAGGTATTGAAAAGACTCCTGGAGGGCAACAGACGCTTCGTTGAAGGCAACCTCATTCACCCAAATCATTGCGAAGAAAGCAGGCAATCGGTCATGCACCAGCAGGACCCGGTCGCCACGATTCTCACCTGCGCCGACTCACGGGTTCCACCTGTGGACATTTTCGATCAGGGTATCGGCGATCTGTTCATCGTCCGTGTAGCTGGAAATATAATCGGTGACCATACGCTCGGCAGTATTGAATACGCAGTTGCTCACCTGCACACGCCTCTGGTAATCGTCATGGGCCATTCTTCCTGTGGCGCAATCACTGCCGTTGCCAATGGCGCAAGTCTCGGCGGACACATGGCAACCTTGGCACCCCCTATTCAGACTGCTATCAAAAATATCAAGGATGCCGAAGGTGACCTGATTGAGAATGCATCAAAAGAAGTAGCCTGCCAGATTGCCAGAAGCATAGAGACATCGGAACCGATCATCGCCGATTTCGTTGCAGAATGTAAGGTTCAGGTTATTGCTGCATACTACGACTTGAAAAGCGGAGCTGTTTCGGTTTTGCCGAAATAGATTCCTTCAGCCAACAATATAGGAAATGCAATGATATACAAATTTCTCCCCTTTATCTTGTGGTTCAAAGACTACGGTTTTGGAAAGTTCAAAATTGACCTTCTCGCGGGGGTCACCGTTGCGCTGGTGCTCATTCCCCAATCGATGGCCTATGCTCAGCTTGCTGGGCTGCCTGCTTATTATGGGCTTTACGCAGCGTTCCTACCACCAATGGTTGCTGCACTTTTCGGATCAAGCCGCCAATTGGCGACCGGACCGGTTGCCGTTGTCTCCCTTATGTCGGCAGCATCTCTGGAGCCCTTGGCAACTGCCGGTTCAGCTGAGTTTATCGCCTACTCCATTGTCCTCGCATTAACAGTTGGAATTTTTCAGTTCTCACTCGGTGTTCTGCGGCTCGGGCTGGTGGTTAATTTCCTCTCCCACCCTGTTGTAAATGGATTTACCAATGCTGCTGCCATTATTATTGCGTCCTCACAGTTCTCGAAGTTTTTTGGTGTCTACGTCGATAAAGCTGAACATCATTATGAGACATTGATCAGAGTCGGGCAGGCTGCTTTGGACTATACTCACTTACCCACCCTTCTGTATGGTCTGGCAGCCGTGGCGATCATGGTCACGTTAAGAAAAATCAACCCTCGTATTCCCAACGTCTTAATCGCCGTTGCCATTACAACAGTTATTTCCTATTTCACCGGTTTCAATAGAGATACATATGTTGATGTATCTGCTATGAAAATACCTGGTTTCGCTGAGAAAGTGAGCGAATTCAACCATTCTGTGGATGAGATCAAAAGACTCGGCACGGAACGTGCGGCTCTTGGACCGGCAATTGATGCGGAAATTGCCCGTCAGGAAGAAGAACATGGAGGAGCATCGGTAAAGCTAATTGAGTTACAGAGCGAAGTCGAGGTAGACACGGTTCTCCTCAATCAGGCAAAGCAGCATTCCAGTGATATTCGTACTGAATTTCGCTATATGAAGTTCGATGCAGTAAAAGAAGGTGACACTTTCACGTTCTATGAGCAAGGCACTGCGCCGGTAGGTGTCGATATCGAAGGCGGCACCTGGCGGTTGTCGATTGGGAACAACGTTCTTAATACAACTAATCTGAAAATGACCGGCGGTGGGGCAATCGTTGGAAAGATTCCGGAAGGCTTGCCAACCCTGCAGATGCCTGACCTGACGCTAAAAACCTTCCTTAAGCTGTTGCCTACCGCAATTATTATCTCGCTTCTCGGGTTTATGGAAGCAATTGCTATTGCCAAAGCCATGGCGGCCCAGACCGGACAGAAACTTGATCCCAACCAAGAACTGATTGGCCAGGGGCTGGCTAATATTCTTGGGTCAATCGGCTCCAGTTACGCCGTTTCAGGTTCTTTTTCCCGTTCGGCAGTAAACTTGCAGGCTGGCGCAGTCTCGGGAATATCATCTGTCGTCACATCGATTGTGGTTATCATAACGCTGCTCTTCTTTACCCCGTTGCTCTATCATCTGCCTCAGGCTGTTCTGGCTGCAGTTATCATGATGGCGGTTATCGGTCTGGTGAATGTAAAAGGTTTCATTCACGCCTGGAAGGCTCAGTGGTATGACGGGGCTATTGCTATTCTAAGTTTTGTCGTAACACTCTATTTTGCCCCGCATCTCGATAAAGGAATTATGGTTGGAGTCTTCCTGTCTATGACTATTTTCCTCTATAAATCCATGCGCCCAGTCGTTACCAGCCTGTCTCTGAATGAAGAAAAGGTGCTGAAATCGGCCGATTACTACCGTTTGAAAGGCTGCCGTCATATCTCCGTTGTCCGTTTCGACGGAGCTTTGTTTTTTGCCAACGCCAGTTATCTTGATGAACAGGTATTAAAATTCCGCAACAATCAGCCGGACCTCAGATATATCCTTCTCGATGCCCGGGGTATTAATGACATGGATGCTTCCGGCGAAGAGGCCTTGGCCATGCTGGTTAAACGTATTCGCAGCGCCGGCATGGGGTTCGCCGTCTGCGGAGTAAAAGGTCAGATTCTTGATGTCATGGAACGGACCGGGTTGTACGACGAAATCGGCTCAGATAATATTTATGCCGACAGCCGGGCAGCAACAACTGCCATTATTGAAAAAATACATAAAGCCACTGATCTGCCCGAAGGCGGCTGCGGCAACTGCCCGCTGACACAATATCTGCCTCTTGAAGATCAGAAACATATTAAAGAGGTGATGGCCAGTTAATGACCCGGGTGGTTGACTGATTCCACCGCCTGCTTCAACTACAAAGCCCGTGCATTTCCAAGAGGATGCACGGGCTTTGTTATTATTGACATGGACTGCTGCTTCCCTCCGTCCGTGGGCTAGAGAAGACCGTTGGCGTAGCGCACCGCAGTGAGATATGACTCGGGTACTTGCTGAGGGTTAATTTTTAGTTCAAGCAACAATGAGGAAATTTTCCGTTGCTGATTTCTCTCAAAAGCCATGGAAACTTTTAAGAATCCAGCCAGCAGACCGGAGCGTTGAGCCAGGGCATCCTTTACCCTGCGTCCTATCGGCAGTTTATCCATTATTTTATCCATCGGGGCACCCAACATGGTATCGAGCAGAGAAAACAATCCCATGATGAACAGTTCGCCGGATATGGCTTTATGCGGGCTGATTTCCCCGAGTAGTTCACAAAATTTCGCTCGGACCAATGCAAGTCTGGTCAATTCTCCCGGTTGCTCGGAAGCTAATTCAGATATGACAACCAAGAGAACAAACCGACGCAACTCCTTCTCACCAAGGTAAGCAATGGCATGCTTAACCGTTTTGACCTCCTGCAGTCGATAAAAGTAGGCAGAATTTAAAAAACGCATCAATTTGTAGCTGATAGCAATATCTATTGAAATGATGTCACGGAGCTTCTCCATGGTGGTTTCTTTTCTGGTCACTTCAGCAAGAAGTCTGAGCAGATTGACCTTCACCGAGGACAACTCCCTGATTTCAATACGCTCCGGTTTGCTGAAAAAATATCCCTGGTAATAGGTAAATCCAAGCTTATTGGCCTTTTCAAAGTCCGCGTTGGTTTCCACCTTTTCAGCAAGCAGTTTAACTTTGTATTTATTTAGTCTGTGCAGTGTCCTGGTGATGGTGTCAAGCGGAGTTAGACGTATATCTATCTTTATAATATCTGCTATTTCCAGAAGCGGTTCAAATTTCCTGTTATAGACAAAGTCGTCAAGGGCAATTTTATACCCGTCCTCATGGAGTTTACGGCAGACAGACACCACCTTTTTTGACGGTTCAACATCTTCAAGGATTTCTATTACAATCTGTCCTTTTGGAAATGCGGCGGGAAGGTTTCGTTCGATCAAGTCCTGGGTAAAATTGATAAAACATGGCCTCATGCCCGATATTTCGTCGATACCTCTGGTGAGAAAGGTACTCGACAGCAGGCTGGCAGTGGCTCTGTTGCCGCTTACGTTATTGAGTGTATATGGCTCTGCTCCCCGATAGAGCAACTCATAGGCATATAATCTTTTATGAACATTTAAGATGGGTTGACGGGCAATATATTGGTCCATAACAGATTATCCTGCATTCAACCCCGGGTAATGACAACAACGGTAGAGCAGCATATCTGTCATTTCCCCCGTAATTTCCTGGAGAAATAATTGCGTATCAAAGTCCTGTCCGACGGCTCAATAAGAAGGAATTTGACGGCAAAATCGCTCCCTTCAACCCGCACAACTTCGACCTTTATTTCAACCCCTTTACCCTCATCCTCCAGGTCTATACAGATCAACATTTTTTCATGCAGTTCGGGTATCTTTGTTGCCCACTCAAGCGCACATCCCTCGGTGGAAATATCGGTCAGCAAGGCTTCGCCCTCTTCATATTCGGTCCTATAAGTAACCGGCTCCTTACTACAGCGGAAACGAAACGCAGAACGTTTCGAGATATCCTGTATATTCGATTGACTCGCCAAGTACCTACCCGTCTTCTATCGATATTCTGATTTTCATCAATTGATCATCTAAACCCAGATCGATTATTTTACTTGTCATTGTAAGACAACTGGCTTAATTAAGTCAATGTAATATATAAATATCCATAGCGTTAGCACTGTTAAATCATATCAGTTGCTGCCATGATTTGGAAGTCGACAAGACACTGGTCTTGAGCCAATAACTATTTTTTAGCCGGCACGTATGAAGAATTTTCTCTATTCTCCAAAGATGCTCTACATTTTAGCGGGATTATTAGTGATCGTTTTCTTTCTTCCCGATATAATCGGACCAATTCCAGCCATTATCTGCGGCGGGATCGTAATCGGATTTTCCATTTATATCTATAACTTGTGGAGCAAACAGGAAGAAAAAGACAAGACAGTGGGTTGTGATGATGCATCAGATGACAACCAAGCAGACTAAACCAACTCAATGAACTATTTCCCATTTCACGGAAACGACATCATCTCAACCTTAACGGAGAACAACCATGCTCATAGATGTATTGCGGCAACGTAGAAGTATCAGGCAGTATCAGCAAAAAGCGGTGGAACAGGACAAAATTGACATTCTTGTCGAGTCAGTATTGCGCTCTCCATCGTCACGCGGCTTGAATCCATGGGAATTTATCGTGGTGAAAAACACGGAAACCCTTGCTGAACTGGCAAAATCAAAAGCCCACGGCTCATTATTCTTAAAAGGCGCACCACTTGCCATTGTCGTCTGCGCAGACCCGACAAAATCAGATATCTGGGTAGAAGACACCGCAATTGCATCCTTGATCCTTCA